>NZ_FOER01000032.1:0-46938 GCF_900110805.1 Butyrivibrio sp. TB
TCTGATGCTGTTGGGTGATTAATCTCCGTATCATTTATGGCTTTTTTATCTGCCTTCTCTTCTTCTACGACAACCTTATTGCTAAGAAGAAGCGTTTCGTCTTCGGCCTGGTAAGATGTATACTCATGCATCTCGCCTGACATACCACTAATTGCTGCAAGAATCAGAAAAAGGATAAGTATAACTCCAACAATTGCAAGAATAGGACCTGCTATTCCAAGAAGCGCTGCTTTAGTACCTTTACTTCCTATGGCTTCCTTAATCTTTGCTGTAGTTCCAGAAAGCTTGTCATTCTTGAAAAGGACTTTATTTTTTCTTTTTTTTAGGTTCTTTTTTTGAATACTGTGCTTTTCTTCCTTTGTCAGTTGCTTTTCTTCATACTGCTTTACCTGCCTTTTGGATTTTCTGTCTTCATGCTTTGATCTGCGTTCTTCCTTAGAATGAGCCTCCTTGCCTCTTTTTGAGGTCTGCTTACTTTCTTTTTTGTGTTCGCGGTGGCTCTTAAGCTCATAATCGATGTCTTTTACTGCATCGTGTGTTCTCCTGCTTGCCCAAGTGATGGTTCCTTCTACATGATCTTGAAAATTTTCTTCTATCCCAGTACCCTGTCCGTTACCATCTCCATAGTTTGTCGCTTGCTCAAGACTTTCTAGATGCTCAAGTTTTTTCCTCTTCTTAGCTTGATTCTTTTCAAAATCATTGCTATTTTTAGTCTTTGCTATAAAGCGCTCTTCTTTCTTGACAGCACTGTTATAGCGCTTCATTCTTTCTTTTGACTTATCTAGTGTTTTCCTTTCAGTATCTGTCAGAGGTTGCCTCTTTTTTAACTTTTCTCCAAGCTTTGTATCGTTTAGAGCTTCTTTCGTCTCTCTTATAGATGCTTTAATCCTTTTGGATGCTTTTTTGTTGTTTTCATGCTTGTCTGCAAGATAAAGACCTGTAGCTTTTATGCGTTCGTATTTTTCAAGATTTTCAAGAAGCTTGTCCTTTACCTCTAAGGAACTCTCTTCTACGCCTGTTCCGTTATTGTTTGAGCCAACTTTTGCTCCATCAACTTCCGAGATCTCTTTAGTTGCTACATTTCCTACAACTTCGCCTGAGAGCTTCATCATCTTTATGGCCTTGCTCTTGTTAGACTCACTCTTGTATTCATTTTCCAATTTTTATCCTCCATCTTCACTTCTACTCATAATGAGCAGAAGTGATTTTAGGATGCTGTCTCCTTTGAAGCGGACTCTATATTTGCCTTTTTAACGGACTTTTTCTTCTTTTTGGCAATTTCTACCAGATCGTCCTTTTTAGATGTACACAGCTCATAAATATGAGTGTTTTTGGGTATCTTGTTATAAAAAGGTATTATTGTTCCTCCAAAATATAGGAGTCCTCTTCCAGGTGGCGTGTTAGTAACATATTTAAGCTGAGCAGGACTTATCGTTAAGACATGTGCAAGAAGTTTCTTATCATCACCCTTTAATCTGAACATCTTTACATAGTCTGTATTTTTAAATATTGACTCTGCCTGACTTGATATCATCAGATCATAGGGATTCTGCGTCATTCCTATTGGATATGCCCCATATTTTCTGAACCTTTTATATATCTCAACTGTATATGCTGCTGTCTGAGGATTATTCAGCTGCAGGTGGAACTCATCCATATAGTATTTGATCTTATAGTCCTCTTCATCGTTATCCCTGTGTTCAGTAACTTTGTTCCATACCTGGTCCTGTACAGTCATCATTGCAAAAGGCTTAAGCTGCTGTCCCACATCCCTAACATCAAAGCATATGAGCCTGTTACTAAGATCAACATTGGTTCTGTGATTAAACAGATTACTAGACCCATGGACAAATCTGTCCATCTTCACGGCCAGAGCATCTGCATCTTCTCTTCCAAGTGACTTGATTTCGTTGTACAGATCTTCCAGTGTCGGCATATCCTCTGGTCTCATCCTTGAATCAAAGTAACGTTCATATATGGCTGATAAAGCTACATCGATAATCGACATTTCAATTGGTTCAAGGCCAAATTTTCCACCTATAATCAGCTCCATAAGCGAAAGAACAAAGTCTATCTTCATCTTCGCAGCCGCCCTGTCATCTCCATATCGCAGGTTTATGTCAAGTGGATTTATATGGTCCTTAGATGTAGGTGAAAGCACAATCATCTGACCGCCAAGAGCTTCTACTAATGCTCTGTACTCAGACTCTGGATCCAGGATTATTACATGGTCATCTGTTGATATCATCGTGTTTATTATCTTTAGCTTTGATTCCATGGTCTTACCAAATCCTGGGATTCCAAATATCAGCGAGTTCTGATTCCCGAGCTCTTCCATGTCTGCCATAATAGGGTTATTTGACAACGCATTTATACCTTCATACAGCTGACCGCCTGTCTGGTGGAAAAGCTCCACTGTCGTAAAAGGGACGAACCCGGCCACCGCCCGGGTAGTTAGTTCTACATCAACTTTCATGTCGTCCGGAAGATATCCAAGCGGCAGTGTTGCCATGAATCCTTTCTCCTGGCGATAGTCCAGGCATTTTATTGCGCAGCCTTTCTGCTGTGCAATTGCTGTTATCTGTTCAATAGCACTCTTAAGAGCTTTTTCATTTTCCTCGATGCAGGTGAGAACTATAGAAACGTTATAAAATCTGTCCTCTCCTGACTGTACGTCTTGAAGTGTCTCTTCCACGTTCTTACTCATGCTCTTTAGATCAGCTGGCATTATATCCATGTCATACCCGCTCTGGGATGCTTTTTTCTGCTCGTCTATTTTGTTCTTTTCAAGATCAGATAGTGCGCCTTTTAATAGCTTTACTGCTTTATCCTGGTCAAGGCTCTGGGCAAATATCGATACCATGACCGTATGATCTACTGACAAGATTCTGTTCATCAGCTTCTCGTCCAGCTTTTCAGTCTGAATCTGGAGGAACATACTTCTTGCATAATGGCTTCCAAGTTTGAAGAAATACCCATTCCTAAAATCCATTGACGAAGGGCTTATATAATCTTTTGCTGTAAGTCCGGTTCTTACCGTCAGGTCAAAGTTAAACAGAAACTGTGAGAAATCATCAGGATTAAGCAGTGATCTGAGTACGCTAAGCCACTCATAGCCTGTAAGTGCATGTGTCTTTACTCCTATTCCCTCAAGAAGTTCCTTTATCTCTTCTTCTATTCTTGAAAACTTGGGTTTTACTGCTCTTACATTCTTTCCTTCAAGGCCTACTACAATGAACTTTGGACGAATATAGCCGTTATTGCCTTTATTCATCAGATTACTAAGAAGTTCATTAAACTCTGTTCTGATCTCCTGCATATTATCTGCACGGTCTTTTACATGAATTGCTGCCATCTGTGCAACCCTGTCTGCTCTCATCGTTGCGCAGAATATCTGCAAGTGAACTTCGGGTTCAAAATAGTTATAAAAATCACACCATCCTTCAAAAAGTTCATCTCTTTCATCATCAGATGCCAGATCATAATTGATATCTGTAAAAGATATCATTTTGCACCAGTAATGATCATTTATCCTGCAGGTACCATCTTCTTCCATCAGTTCAAAAGGAATGGTCTCCTGTACGCCCTGGTATTTTTCCTTCTTTAGTGCTTTCTTCCGCTCTCTGACTATCTTTGTCTTCTGCTCTGCAGAAAGGATATTTCCATAATTTGCTCTGTCCTTGATCCTGTATCTTGCATTTACAGGAGCATGCTTTTTCAGATATCCCCTTGCAGCTTTAAGAGTTGTTTTTTCTAAAGAATCCTGAGCATTTCTTGCTGAAGCTTTCACATCGTTTAATGTTCTGCTCTCAGCTGCCATATCAGAAAAGGTCTTTTTACTATCCCTTGCCCTTTTATCAAACAGCTCATCTGCTTCTTCATTCTTTTTTCCTGCTAATTCTTTTGCACGTCTCTCTTCTGCAAGTTTCTTCTCAGCCTTGTCATTTTCGAGCTGATTCTTTGCTCTTTTAAAAAGCTTATTTCCCGACTCTTTCAAGCTCTTTTTTTCTTTCTCCGAGCCATGATTTTTTTTCTTCAAGAACATCTACTTCAAGAACCTCCTTTTCATAGATTTTTTTGTGCATATATCTGTACATATTCTGTGTTTTAAATACTCTGACTCCCGGTCTCTTAAATTTGACGTTTATATAGTCTTTTAATATGTCTTCAACGTATCTGTTGTCCTTTTCAAAAAGCCCGCAGAATACGATTGGAAGCATAAGTGCAATAAGAACAAATATTGCATTCGAAGCACCTATTGTTGGCTTTGAAATGAAATATCCACATAATCCAAGCCCAATACCAATCGACATCGTGTATGTCTGCCTCTTGTTTAACGGTCCTACAAATTTAGGTTTGACGCGCTTGATATCCCTTGGAACCCTTACGAATCCCATACGGTCCTCCTCTCATACTTCTGCTCATAGTGAGTAGAAGTTTTTAATGTGCATCTATGATTGCAAAGGCAATCTTCTTACTGTTCCAGATAACTATGGTCATTGCAATTCCATAAAGGATAAGATTTTCAAGCCCTTTGATAACATTTGAACCTGAAGAGATTACTACTGTGGATCCAACCATTACTGCATACATTCCAAGAGCTACCATTATGAAGAATGACTGCATGCCTATTCCGGCAAGCCCCTTGGTATAATTCTCTCCAATTGACTTCCAGTCTCTGTTTCCAAAAGATGCTGCAGGGATTGAAGCACAGGATACATAAATAGCAATTTCAAAAAGTCTTACGATGATTACTACTTGGCACAAAACACCTGAAATAAGCGTTATCAGCCAGTCTATAAAGGCAATCAGCATTATCTTTAGAAGCTGACCCACATCATACGTGGCTACCAGCCACTCCTTTATCTCGTTTTCTGTGGGTGCTGATACAGATGGATTGACTATCTTTGACCCAATGACTGTATTCGCCTTGGTCGCTATCCATCCTCCGGTTTCAAAAAATGCATTGGCTATCTCCCAGCTGTGTTTACACAGCATTACTAGCACCGCAGTTTTGAATATCCATTTAAACAGCACCCATGTTCCCACCTCGTTACCATGATTTTTTTCAGTGATCATTGTTATGAGTTCATAAGTCATGATGTATGTCAGCATGACAGCGGCTATTGGCATGGCAACGTTCTCATTTATGTTTTTCATAAGATTCATGATTCCGGAGTCCGGTGTCATTCCAAGTTTTGCGCTGGTATTGCTAACGACTGCATTACTATTTTCAATAAGTTCAGAAAGCATTGATGCAGCAGCACCGCCTAATATATTGCTGATACCATCGTTTATGGCATCCGTAACCCAGCTCAATAATCCCACCTCCTTCCTTGCCAATTCGGTGTTAGACATAAAATTGGCTCTTTATAGTGTTCACTTCTGCTCATAATGAGTAGAAGTGACGCTCTTACATCTGATTCTTTAATGTAGACAGCGAAGTCATTACATCCTGGAATGTATATCCAAAAATATCACTGCCTGCCACAAAGTTGATTCCATTCTTTATTCCTGTAAACTCTTCAAGACTTGTATGCAGATCATTGTTATAGAAATAAAGTGCTGCGTAATATGTGTTGGGATCTGATGCCTTACCTTCTTTTGGAATAAGATAGGCATAATACACTGTGCAGTTCTTATCTGTGTATCCTGAAAGCATGAGAGTGAGATAGTAGTTGTCATTCTCAAAAAATTTATTGCTTCCATTTATCCCCTTTTCCATAACCTCAGCTATTGCTTCTTCCGGAGTAGAAGGGTATCCATAAGTGGCTGTGAAATTCTTATCTACGCCCACTGTTCCGGTAATTGTGCTGCCATCATTGGAAAGATGGTAATATGCCGAACCATCATCATCTGTTTGCAGTTCGGAAGCCTTTTCAGCATCTTTGTTATATTCATAAGGCATACGATCAAGCATCAAAGTTGCATTGAATGTCTCCTCAGTACTTGGCTCTTCCTCGGGTCTTTGTGACTCTGGAATGTAATGGTATGAAATTCTGTCTGTTGTGTTGAAATCAATTGATCCGTCCGTATTATATGTACCGGTTCCGTGTATGACACTGATATCGATTTTGAAAGCTCCGTCTTTTCCTATGCTGTAAGTTCCCTTACCGCTGTAGTACGTATCCACTGTCCCGTCTCTGGCAAATTCCAATACGTATGCATTGGAATCTTTTTTAGGGCAATAATATCTGCCTTCAATAGTTTTTCCATTTGAAGATGAGCAGCCACTCATAATAGCTATTGAGAAAATCAGCAGAAGAGTAGCAGCCACCTTTTTTCTTCTAAGTAACATTGTTTCTCCTTCTTTTGCATAAGTTTTTCGCTCCTGACAAAAGAGGGCTTCCTTTTTCAAAATCGGTAATCTGTGATAGAATATAGAAGCCCTGTATATGCAGGACAAAAGGACATAGTTAGCCCGTAAGGGTATTATTTGTCCGTAAATGGGAGAGCAGTACCAACCGGAACTTTGGTAGGGGATGGTGGTACTGCTCAACTTCTGCTCATAATGAGTAGAAGTTTTTTCTTTCTGTTAGATTTGTATGTTATTCAAAAGGTACTCCTTCCATGGAGCTATCAAATTCATACTCAGGTATATTGTCATTACAAGAGCTGTTCAGAGAGTCGATGGCATCATTGATTTTTCTCTCATTTGCTTCGGCAGTCTGAATCAACTCCTTATTCTTTCTTGAAGTATAATTCTGATTATGGCTCACATATACGCATAATCCATATCTCGCATTCCCATCCTTATCCATGTAAGAAGAGGAGTGAAGATTGCCCTCAACTGCTATAAGATCTCCCTTATCCATATACTTTGATGCATAAACTGCATCATTTCCGAATGCGGTACATGATATAAAATCCGCCTCTTCCCTTTTTCCATTTCTCTGTGCCGCTATGGTATATTTGGCAATTCGAACTGTCTTATCCTCAGATTCATATTCCTTGTAAACTGGCTTCTTTACAAGATTTCCAATAATTTCTACTGAATTCATTTCTTACCTCCGCATTAAAACAATCCAATAAACCAGTTAAAAACTGATACAAGTAAATCCCAAACTTTTAAATATAGATGTGGATCTATCACTTCGCATCCCTCCCTTCAGATGAGTTTTATCTCACTTCTTCTCATTATGAGTAGAAGAATTTATATGTCATCCAGGGCATAAAAATAGCCCTGCATTACACCAACAAAAGGTATAGTTGTCCCTTATTGTGGGACCATATCCGCAAATAGAAGAGTAGTTCAACCGGATCTTTGGTAGGGGATGGTATTACTACTCAAAAACATATATTTTAGCTTCTACTCATAATGAGCAGAAGACGTAAACAAATGCTTCTAATTTTCCAAAAGCATAGCTTCTAACGCATCATAATCGTATTCATTCTGCATGAACTGGTTGAAACTGTTGCCTTTAGAATTTTGTTTCCTCGATATCTCATATATATCCATTGTATTAGCTTGCAACAAGCACTGTAGAATATACTTGGTAGGACTCTTTATAGCTTTTCCGCTCTGGTCTATGCACTTTATGATATATTCAATATGTTCATATCCAAGCTGATCAAAAGCTTCTTCAATCTCGTTATAGCAGTAGGTACATCCCGAGATCTTGATAGCCGGAATTTCTCTATGAGCAAGAGTATCTGTCATGGTTCTGAAAATAGCATCTATAAGCTTCTTTTTTTCAGGATAGCTTTCTAAAAGCCTGTCATATTCGAGTTTTTCACTCAATTTCTCTCTTATTTCGTTTTTTCTGTCCATCATATCTATCACATCAATAGGATCAGTGTGAGGGTCAGAGGTGCTTTTCTCATCACTGCGCTGATTGATTGATTTAAATATATTTATATCAGTCTCTTGCTTATTAGTTTTTAATTGTGCCTGATTTTCCGTATCGGGATTTACCGTATCCGGATTTTCCGTATACTGTTTTTCGGTATGTGGAAGACATTCAGTGTTCATGCTACTTTCATCCGCGTACTGAATCTTGGTACGTGGTTTCTTACCTGTCTTTTGAGGTCTTTTTCCAGAGTTATCATCATGATAGATCTGAGACTCATCATAGATGTGATATTTAAACTGAAACCTTCCGTCTTTACTCCTATATCGCTCTCGTTTAACGTAACCATGCTCTTCAAGTTCATTAACAACCCTATTTATCTTATCTCTGCAGTGTGGAAGTATCATTGAAAGCCCTGCAACTGAATATTGCCAATCATCCTTTAGTGAAAACATTGTGACCAAAAGTCCCCTTGCTTCAAGAGAAAGTGTGCAGTCCTCAAGGCAATGATTAGTTACTGTAGTAAAAGTATTGCAGTGGAATACAAAAGACTGTTCCTCTGCTTCATTTTGTACTGTTATCTGAGACATTTTTCTTTTCCCCTTTTACGAAAAAAAGAAGCTCTACCAATAGTGGCAAAGCTTCTTCATCATCAGTTATTCAATTACTTTTTGTAATATCCTTTTTCCTTACTCCATTTTGTTAAGAGTTCTTCTATAGTACTTTTTATCTTTTCATCATCGAAGTCATCTGGGAAATACCTTGATACTTCCTTACTTGTCATCTTATAAGATCTATTAACATGCTTTTTACGAAACAATTTAAGAATTTCAAGCTCAAACTTTGTATCATCCTTTATAGATTTTGCAAGTTTCAGCATCTGTTCTGCCTGCGGAGCTGACGGAGATAAACTCTCATCATCCATAGTTTTTTTAACAATCTTCTGCTGATTCTTAGTCATGTAAGAAATTGAAACTCCGGATAGAAGAGAGAGCTTCTTTTCATCAACAAGTTTAAGAAGATCCTTATTCAGATAAGTAAGACGTATATAGCGGTCAACTGTAGCACCACTGTCTGTGTCAGATATCTTATCTCTTGTATCTGTGCCTACTTCATCGGGATCCGTCGCTTTTCTTCCTTGATGTGAGAGTGTTTCCTTTTTCATTCTATAAGCCCATGCTTTTTCGCTGGGGAGAATATTCTCTCTCTGAATGTTGGAATCAACCATCGCCAGAGTAGCTTCATCATCCGAATAATCTTTTACAATAGCTGGTATCTTTTCTATCCCGGCCTTTTTGGCTGCATGACAGCGTCTGTGACCTGCAATCAGCTCAAATTTGCCATCACGAGGTCTTGCAATTACCGGTACAAGCACTCCATTATCTTTTATACTTGCTACGAGTTCTGCCATTTCCTCATTATCAATTACATAAAAAGGATGATCCTTGAACTCTACGAATTTATCAACTGAAATATCCTGTACAGCATTTATATCTTTTGCATCTATCGCGCCACTTGCAACATACTGTCCAAGAACATCATTCTGCAGATCTGCAAAAGATTCTGTTGTCTGTCTTTTCAACCCCTTTTTAGCCATTTTCAAGTACCTCCCTTGCAAGTTTAGCATAGGCAAGTGCTCCATTGCTAGTAGGTGCCAGATCAAAAACGGATACTCCGTAAGAAGGAGAACTTGATATATCCTTAAGTCTTGGAATGGTCACATCATGGATCCTTATATTTGCTCCATATGCATTCTCAACATCCTGCTTTATATTCCTTGTTTCTACCTGAGTAGGTGTATCAAGAGTATAAACAATACCTTCAAAATCAAGATCCTTGTTATATGACTTTTGAGCTACCATCACAAGTTTTACAAGATCTGCAAGACCATCAAGCGAATATTTAGTAGGCTGAACAGGAATAAGAACACTGTCAGCAGCTCCAAGAGCGTTTATTGTAAGCATGCTAAGTGATGGAGGACAATCTATGAGTATATAATCATATTCATCCTTAACCTGTGAGAGTACTTTCTTAAGGACAAGTTCCTTATCTTCCTCAACACTCTGAAAAAGCGTTTCTGCTGTAACAAGAAGTTTGTTTGCAGGAAGAATATCCAGATTTACCTCATCAGTCTCATGTTTGGCGATTGTATCATGGACATCATATTCAACCTCAGCAACTTCATTCTGTAACATATGAAGAACTGTCAGAGGTCGTTTTCTTTCTATTCCAAGCCCTGATGTGAGATTTCCCTGTGGATCAAAATCCACGAGTAAAACTTTTTTCTTTTCTCTTGAAAGAGCAGCTCCAAGATCTACAGTTGTTGTAGTCTTTCCAACTCCGCCTTTCTGATTTGTAATTGCGATTACTTTTGCCATTTTAGCCTCCTTTTATTTCCCAGAATCTTCAACAAACAGACAAGACAGTACATTACCGTCTCTTTTCACCCAGTCTGTTATGTTTATGGGATTTTTTTTATATAAAAACCATGAACTGGTTTAAATATCATATGGCAGGCTGTCTCATGACCTGCCAGGAAAAAGGCAAACCGTAAGAAAAGATTTCTACGATCTGAAGCCCACCGGAGGACTCGAACCCCCTAGCCAGCTAATGGAGGCTAATCCCTTATCTGACGACAGCACCATGCGGTGAGATATCCATACATGGCAAATGGCTCCCGATAAAATCGGGAGCATGCGTATCTTTGCCATATCATATTAAATTGTACATCAAAAAGATATTAAATTGTAAAAAAAATATAAATTGGTCTTAAAAGAAATCTTCGCACTTTCCGTTGTCGCGACAACGCTTACCTCAAATGAGGCCTGCTATAACGCCCGGTATAATAAAAAATTACACCTGGGTATGAAGTTATCAATGTGCAGGTAGTACTTTTTTACTTCTTATAGTTTTACAAGTTTTCCCAAAAGCTATTTATGAATTTTTGACTTTTTATGATACTTCTTTCAATGTTGAAAAGATGTAGTAAAAAAACAGGTATTCTCTTAAACAGCTAAAGATGTATTTTACAACTTGCAATTCTAATATAAAACATTATTGTGATTATTTCAAGCATTATTTTATTTTACGATTATAAAGATTTTATTTGCATTTTATTGTTGTATACATTTATTATGTCTAAAATACAAATTAGTAATAAAAAGTGCTAATAATTTTGGAAAAATCTTAGTTTTCTGAAATGCTGATAAATCCCATTTTTCATATAGTAGCATTACGCCTGAGTTTTCTGTATGGATTAATAGACAGAATAGTATAGTCTAATTTTGCAACTTTAGCGTATGAAAAAAAGCAAAATCGCATTTCTTTACTATTTAATTTTTTTCCTATAAAATTAATCATGTAAATAAGTGATGCTTATATTAAGCATAAGAAAATGAGGACAAAACTGATGAACTCAAGTGAGAAAATCAAAATAATCAGGCAGCTAAGCAAAAAGACGCAGACAGAATTTGGAGAAAGTTTAGGTGTCAGTAAAGCAACAATTTCAAACTTGGAAACGGAAAGAGTTCCTATTCCAGGATATATTGTGCTTCTTTTAAAGCTACTTTATAACATTGATCCTGAATGGCTACAAGATGACACTCAAAGTGATTTTGAGAAAAGATTCTATGATAAAAATGTAAAAAGTAAAAGCGATATCTCCCCAGATCTTTTAAATAAGTTTAATTCCTTGCAATACCCATATAAGCAACTTATAGCCAAAGCAATAGAAGAGTGTTATGTTGTTCAGACAGAGCAAGGTGAACAGATTATGATTGAGAAAGAAAAAGAGCAATAATTGTTAAATTATAATCTGATTATTATCAAAAAAATAGATGACAATTCAAGAAAAATAATATAAAATGCAATCAATACGGAGAATGCGTACTCCCTCAGAAGAGGAAGTGCGCATTTTTTGTTTAGGGGAAATCTGTATGAGGGGATGAAAAAACTACTTTATAGGAGGGAAGCGTAAAAATGAAAAGTATGGAAGAAAGTACAAAACGGGAAGCTATTAGATTTTTCATTAATAGCAGGAAAGAGAAATTTGCAAACTGTAATGACGAACAGCTTATCGGTTTGGCCAGTTTAGTTGATTGTTATCTCTATGCCACTCCAGATAACAAAAGGATCATGGCTAATATGGCTATTTCTGCTAAACGTGAACTTTTTCCATCGAGTTCATTTACAATGCCGGAACTTAGCTTTAAGTATTAGTGGAATCATTTGCAGATTCATTGTTTACAGATCTCTTTCGCACCTGTCTGGTGCGATGATGTTGCAACTATTATTTTGTATCCCATCTATCATGGTTAAAAATAGCTTTAGGCAGTCGCAAAATGGCTGCCTAGCAACATCAAAAGACAAGAGCAAGATTCGCCTGTGTACGTACAGGCATCTTGCAAGGGAATTTGCCACTCCCTTAACTCTCGCAAAAACATATGGGGATTACGCTCCCCAAACCCGCAATTAGCTTACCTACGGTAAGCGATGAAATATCAATGAACATTGCCTGTTCAATCATCAGTTCATTAAGTGGGGGTAAATGACCAAAATGAAAAAAAATGATAGTAACCTAATCACAAAAAGAACAAGAAGATATGAAATTCGTTTATCAGAAAAAGAATGGAATCATCTTCAAGAACTTTCACATGATTTCGATATGTCCGTATCTGATTTTATCCGTTGGTCCGTATTTCAGCGCAAAGTCACAATGAGAATTTTGATAGATGATGAATCCAGCGCATTAACAAAAATCAGATATCAGCTCGACAAGATAGGTGGCAATATCAACCAAATCAGCAAAGTCCTAAACTCCGGTTTTGTTAATCCTTCCATGTTCCGGGAAGAGTTAAAATCGATGTTTGCAGAAATCCATGGTCAGATAGATTTATTAAACAGAATCCAGTCAGAAAACAATTCCAGATGGAAAACCGCAGTTTCAAAATATTCACGATATTACCAATTTGACAAAACCGCAGGAGAAAGAAAAGATGGCAACAATTAAACATCTGGCAATAAAAGGTAAGAGTTATGCATTTCCATTAAGATACCTGACCTATCAATATGATGAAAAAACAAACCAGCCTATTCTGGATGAAAATAAGCATATGGTGCTAAGGGATGAATACTTGATTGATGCAATAGGGGTCCTATCACCATCAACATTTCAGGAAGAATGTGAAAACTGGAATTCTCAGAATCATAAAAATCAAAAAGAGAGTGAAATTAAACTCCATCATTACATCATAAGCTTTGATCCTAAAGATAAAGAGCTTGGTCTCACCCTTGAAAAAGTTCAGGCTATTGGCATGGAAATCGCAAATAAGTTCTTTGTCGGTTGTCAGGCTCTTATATGCACTCATCCAGACGGACATAACAAATCCGGAAATATGCATGTACATATAGTAGTCAATTCTGTAAGGAAAGAAGCTATAAATAAGCCAGACTTCATAGAACGAGAAAGTGAATGTATTGCCGGTGCCAAAATACGTGCATCAAAGCTATCCATGAATGCAATGAAAGCTGAGATTATGGAAATATGTAAAAGAGAAAATCTTAATCAGATAGATCTCATAAATCCGCCAGAAGAAAAAATGACAGAAAGAGAATATCGGAAAACTCAGCGGGAACAGGAGAAAATCAATACAGAAAATGCAGCTCTTGAAAAGGATGGACTTGTGCCATCTAAGACCGAATTTCAAACAGAAAAAGATAAAATCCGTAAAACAATAAAAAAAGCAATTCATCAGGCAAGTGATGAACAAGAATTTAGAAAAATTCTTGAAGAAGCAGGCATAACTATTACAGAATCAAGAGGTAGATGGGGCTATAAAACTGCAGATTTAAAAAGGACCATAAGAGCAAGACAATTTGGAACCAGTTATGAGAAGGAATACATTTTAAGCAAGCTTGGAAGTATTGAGGCTATCAGATCTACAGATAACTACTACGGCAGACTTAAAAAGAAAATAGATGTCCAAAATGCTATAAGCGCAGCAGATACCATGAACTTCTTTGTTAAGAATGGTCTTTCCGGTACAGATGAGCTCCGTGAAAAGATATCTTTGGGTGAAAAAGAATACACACAGCTCCAAAGTAAGAAAGAAGAAATATGGGAAAAGCTCAACTATACTAATCGCATGATCCATAATACCGGAAGCTTTCTCGTAAATAAAAGATATTATAATGCCTGGAAACAGACACCTGCTGATCAGAAAGAAGCCTATGAAACAAAATTTGCTGCAGAGCTGACAAATTATAAAAAAGCGAATGATTCTCTCAAGGAAGATATGGAAAAATATGGCCTTAAATCAATGCCAAGACTTGATGCCCTGAAATCAGAAAAAAATATTCTGATGACAGAACTGGAAAAAATAGAATCTGCAGCTGCACAGAGTAAACAATCACTTGATGAGCTCCAGACTCTAATGGATAACTACAATACACTTCTTAATCAAAAAAATTTACAGGAAGAACAACTTAATGATAAACACATACATGAAATAAGTCGTTGATAGTAGTATTATTTGATATATAAATATATATTTTATACACCACCAAAAGGAGTTGATGTTTATTTATATATAAATACAACAATTTCTTTTAATTTATTTAACACCTTGGAAAAGCCTTTAAATAAGCCAAATTCGGGTAGAAGTTGTGGAGTTAAAGATAAAGACTTGTGGAGATATTGATAATAAGAAGGGGAGTAATTAATAACAAGTTGTAGAGGTATTAATAACTGCTTGGAAGCGCGTAGTTGTGGAGCATTTGATAAATACATGTGGAGAAAAAAATAACTACTTGTGGAGATATTAATAAAGCATTTTGAAGATGTGGAGTTTTTGATAGAAAACACATCAGCCAGGCTATATCTGTAAACATTAAGAAGCTGCTAAATACATATAGGAGCTTCTTTTTTATTAGAATCTTCTTTCTATATTCAATGATAGCATAAAAAGCAAGTTTTTATATTATACATATGAAAAGTTGTGGTGAAATAGATTAACTAAACTGGTCAAGACGTGGAGTTTTTGATAAAAAGCAGTAGAAATATAGATAAGACAAGATAGTATATTTGAAGTTGTGGAGTAAAAGATAAATTATATTAAAAAAGCTGATAAATACAGGGGATGAGCAGTATGTAATATACAAGATTTCTAGAAAGAAGTGGAGAAAATAATAATGGACTAACCTAGTCAACATGTGGAGGAATTAATAAAAGATGTGGAGATTTTGAAATATAAAAAGACTAATTTATAAAGTTGTGGTGCATTAAATAAAAAGCTTGGAGAAATTGATAAATACCTGTGGAGAATCTGATAAATCGGTGTTAAAATAATTATGTTTAGAAGTTGTGGGGTAAATGATATAAAACGTGGAGGAATTGATATATGGCAGTAAAAAATGCACCTAGAGATATCAAGGGTATGAACTATAAGAAATCCAATATCATTATTGGTGCTAAGTATAAGTCTACCATATATGAAAACAAGCTTTTAGCAGCGGCTCTTTATAGTTTGCAAAATGCTGCCACAGATAAAAATGGGGATATAGTAGCAGTCATGCCAGCTTCACAGCTAAAAGAAATCTTTGGGAAGGGCAACAGTATATATTCCCATCTTAAGCCTGTTGCTGCTAGTCTTATCGGAAGATCTATTGGTATAGAAGATGATGAGAAAAAAGAATTCCACTATATGACTATAGTTACAGATGCTGAATATAAAGATGGTGTCTGTACCATTACTTTTAATAAAAAGCTTAAAGAGAAGCTTCTTCAGATTCAGAATAAATTCACCTTGTTGTCACTTCCTGTAATGATGGATATGACATCCGTTTATTCCTTTAGACTATATGAATTATTGAAATCTGAGGCCTTTATAGGAAATCGAAGCTGTCAGATGACAATGGATGGTGGTTTTGAGTTCTATATCGGACTGTCAGAACTAAAGCTAGAGCTTGGCGTAGTTGATGCTTCTGAGAAAAAAGTTCAGGAAATCCTTAATGGTAAACAAAAGCCGGACTATGATAAAGCTGTAGAAGTTGCTACTGAAAAAAGCTATGACGAATGGCGCGATTTCAAGAAGAATGTTATGGATGTAGCTACCAAGGAAATCACGCAGAAGACCGAACTTGATCTATCATATGAGACCAAAAGAACCGGTAGAGGTGGTAAAACATCTGGCATTATTTTCCGCATCAAACGTAAAGATGTGGAGGAAAAGGTAGATGTCACTAATGAAGTTGTGGAGAAAAAAATAACTGATGATGAGAAGTATGAACTTATAGATCAAGTAAAAGACCTTATGGATGAAAAAATCTCCACAAAAGACATCATATCAATACTTGAAGCTGCGGGATATGACTATGATAAAGTTAAAAAGCAGTATGAGAATTCCAAGAGTGCTAGGAAAATCGGGAATATCGTAGGATGGATGATTGATGCAATAAAGAAAGACTATTCTGCTCCAGTAGGAAAACAGGGGAAAGGTGCTAATAAGTTCAATGATTTCCAGCAGAATGAATATGATTATGAAGAATTAGAAAAGTTATTAATTGATAATTAATTATAGTTATCATGTGTGAGTACAGATATGAAATATGACTTCATTGGCACGGAAAGATTGAATAAAAGCTGTACATGATTTTGAATTTGAGACAATAAGCTTTATGACAAGTAAGAGGATGCTTGACATAGGGCTTTTTAGTTGGTTAAAGAAGATTAAGAAATAGTGCATGTGCACTGTTTTTTTCATCCAATAAATATTGAATGCGCAAGGGGGATAGTAACCAACCAACTCATGGGTTGAGCCCTTTTTATTGGACAGGTTTAAGCGGCATAATAGTAGTGGGTGGTTGGGGGAGATGTTGCTTGCGATGCAAGTTCAAAAATCTGACAGGACACTATTAAAATCTGTCAGGAAGTAATTGAATTTAGCGAACGCGTAATTGTTGTATGACTAATTGAATATAATATGATATTCTTATTAATGGTTGATGTGCATTTATGATAAAGGTTCGGAGGAGACCAAAATGCAAATAAGTTATAAAAAATTATGGAAGCTATTGATTGATAAGGATATGTTGAAGAAAGATTTGGCTGCAAAAGCAGATATCAGTTCTACATCAATAGCAAAACTTTCCAAGAATGAAAATGTAAATACAGAAATACTAAGAAAAATATGCACAGCTTTAGAGTGTGATATTTCAGATATTTGTGAAATGATTGAAGAAAAATAAGATAGGAGAGTAAGCTCATGAAAGTAGTATCTTTTTTTAGCGGAATTGGGGGATTGGATAAAGGTTTTTCTGATGCTGGGTATGAAGTTATATGGGCAAATGATTTTGATAAATATGCGGTAGAAACATACAAAGCAAATTATGACAATACTATTGTTCTCGGGGATATCAACGCCATAGCCTTAGATGAAATACCAGATTGCGACGTAATAATCGGGGGATTCCCTTGTCAACCTTTCAGCATGATGGGAGAACAGCGAGGATTTGAAGATGCTCGTGGAACTTTATTCTTTAGAATCGCAGAGGTTATAAAAGATAAGATTGATAAAGGTCATAAACCCAAAGTTATTGTTCTTGAAAATGTAAAAGCGTTACGTACGCATGATCATGGAAGAACATTTTCTACTATAAAGAGAATTTTGGAAGAGGATCTAGGATATAAAGTCTATGATGAGATTTTAAATTCTGCTGATCACGGTGTACCGCAAACAAGAAACAGGACATATATAGTTTGCTTTGCCAATGAAGATGTTGAGTTTTCTTTCCCGGAGAAGGAAGTTCTTACTAAAACCTTACAGGATGTTTTGGAACAAGATGTGGATCCTAAGTATTTCCTTTCAGAGAAGATACTACCAACTATTCTGTCCAATGGGACAGGAGGCTATCATGCAAAGTCAGAGATAGATTTAAAAGTAGCAAGACCTTTGTGTGCAACTATGGCAAAAATGCACAGGGCATGTCAGGACAATTATGTAACGCAGAGAGGAAAGGTGAGAAGGCTTACTCCAAGAGAATGTGCACGTCTTCAAGGCTTCGATGATTCGTTTGTGATTCCTGTTTCGGATTGCCAGGCATATAAGCAATTTGGAAATGCTGTTACAGTTAATGTTTCAAAGGCAGTTGCGGAGTCGGTTAGGACAAGTCTTGAAAATGTGGGAGAGTGGGCATAAATATTATGAATTTTCAGAACGATGTTACTGAGATTGTTTCATTTATAAATAGTGGATTAGAGAATAGTGCTGACAGTTATGAAAACACTTTGAAAAAGTTTACTATAGAGACTGGAGAAAAGTATTTAGACGAAAGAGCAGCTTATATACTAGACAATATTGAATCAGATGATGAATTGAAACGGGCATTTCTTAGACTCGAGAAGTATTGTCAATGTGTGAATGAGTGTGAAAAGTGTGTTGTAAAGAAGTATTGCAATACCTTTATCAAGATGGTGAGACATGCAGCTGATTTAGATGCTTTGCAGATGGTCGATTTGTTCTGTGGAGCAGGAGGCCTTTCTCTGGGGTTCTCACAGGAAGGCTTCGTTACAGCCCTGGCAAATGATATAGAGGAGTGCTGCGTTGATACATATGCGCATAACCACCCTGAGACACCCAGAGACCATATAGTGCTTGGTGACATCAGGTTAGTAACTGATCATTTAGAAGAACTGCTGCAAGGGAAAAATGTGGATATAGTTGTTGGTGGACCACCATGTCAAGGATTTAGCATGGCAAATAGGCAGAGACTAATCGACGATCCCAGAAATCATTTATATAAAAGCTATGTCGAGATAGTTAAGCGTGTACAGCCCAAGTTCTTTGTTATGGAGAATGTTAAGGGCATGTTATCAGTTGCAAGCCAAGTAAAAGAGGATTTTAATAGCATTGGATATGAAGTTGAATATCATGTGCTTAATGCAAAAGACTTTGGAGTACCTCAGAATCGTGAAAGATTGATTTATATCGGAAATAGGATGGGCGTTGATAATGGAAAGATTTTTGATGACATTTTTGCATTATCGAACAGTATTCCGGATCATGTTCTTGGGGATGCCTTATATGGGCTTAGACCGTTAAAAGCATTAAGAATAAAAAATGCAACGGAACTTGATACTAAGGAGTCCGGTTATAAGATTGAGAAAAATCAAACGACAGATGTTAATGAATATGTTAATTACATAAATCAAGGAAGAGAGTGCGGAATCACTTTAAATCATAAAGCTCGTTATAACAATGATCGTGATATTGAAATCTTTGGAAGGATGTACCAAGGGGATAAATCCGATGATCCTAAAATTGCAGACATAATGCCATATAAAAGGCGGAATGGAATTTTTAAGGACAAGTATTTTAAACTTGAGGAGAATAAAGTTAGTAAGACGATTACAGCACATATGAAATTTGACTGTAATATGTATATTCATCCTACGCAGGCTAGAGGACTAACTCCTAGAGAAGCTGCAAGGATACAATCGTATCCGGATGATTATTATTTTAGAGGTGCGTATACAAAGACATATATGCAGATAGGTAATTCTGTACCACCATTGTTAGGAAGGGCAATCGCAAGCTGTATCAAAAAATATATATAGGGGGCATGACTAAGGATGGCTAACCTAGGTTTGAAAGTATCAGATGTCATTAGCAAATTCTATGATGTAAGAGAAGACGATAACATTAGGGGCATGTATGAGGTGAGAAAAAAAGGTGATCCTAATGGAGATTTGCTATGGTATTTTTTCTCAAGTAATAATGCAACGTATCATAGTTCGGGAGATGACTGTGTAATCAGGGATATCAATCAAAGCAATTCTAAGTATATTGATCGCCTTATTGCGGCATTTGAGAAAGCAAAAAATAAGGAAAAAAAGATTTTCTGGTTAGTCCTTGTCTATGGAGAAGGAATTGGATTGGTTCCGCAAGAGATGGAGTGGATGGCATCTATTGAAACAAAGGTGGATTTCAATTCAATAACAGCCAGCCTCAGAATGACAAAGTACCCTAAAGGAAAAGGAATTGCTGGAGGATGGGAGCCTTGTTGCAAGCGTGTAGATCAAGATAAGTATTTTAATACGACCTTTATGAGCTGTAAGGATGAAGAAGGCGAATTTACTGATGCATATATGAAAGATTACTTTGAACTGTATGATAATCGTCCTTATCGTGATCTGATTGAAGTCGAATATACTCCTGAAAATGATGACGAGGATATTTTTAAACATAACCTGTTTGGGATTCATATCACCGATAAAAATGATGCTCTTTCTGAGGATAATCCGCATGTATGTATTGGATGGTCAGACATGGGAGATATGTCTGGCATAAAAACAAGAGAAGGACTTGCTGCAGAGTTCGATAAACATTATTCGAAAAATGCTCGAGGAAAGGGGCAGGATGTTGGACAGCTTTGGAGATTCCTTAATGATGTAAAGGTCGGAGATTATATTATTTATGCAGAGAGCTCCGTCTTTCATATAGGTAGAATCGAATCAGATTACTATTATGAGGAAGTTTCTCGGGACGAACAGGATCCTGATTATACTAACAACAGAAAAGTTAAGTGGTTAAAGACAAATATTAGCAGAAAAGATATCTCAGAAAACTTCCACAAATCACTGATGACTGCTATGTCAATATTTTCTATCAATGATTATAAATCAGCAGTTTATGAATTATTACGAGGCACTTATAAGAAGGATGAATTGTTTGTAGAAGGTGAGAGGATGAAACCAAAGTATAAAACAAATGTACATGCTTCGATAGAAGATAGAAATAGAATAGTGTTTGGGGCGCCTGGAACAGGAAAGAGTTTTTTGTTAAATGAAGATAAGGATAAGCTTCTTGGTACGGATGACGACAATTATGAACGAGTTACTTTTCACCCTGACTATACCTATTCCCAGTTTGTCGGAGCATATAAGCCAATCATGGCTGCTGATGGTGAGTCTATAAAGTACTCCTTTGTCCCAGGCCCTTTTATGAGAGTATTTGTAAAAGCAATTCGAAGCGGGTTATCTGATAATCCTAAACCATTTTTACTTCTTATCGAAGAAATAAATAGAGCGAAAGTTGCAGCAGTATTTGGTGATGTATTCCAGCTTCTTGACAGGGATTCTGACGGCGTTAGCGAATATGAAATACAAACTACAGAAGACATAAGAAGATATTTGGAAAAAGAATTTGAAGGTCAATCAGTTGATTTTGACAAGATAAGAATTCCGGACAATATGTTTATTTGGGCAACCATGAATAGCGCTGATCAGGGAGTTTATCCTATGGATACAGCTTTCAAGAGAAGATGGAATTTTGAATATCTTGGAATTGATGAGAAGGAAAAAGATATAGAGAATATAGGCAAAGTTAGTATTGCCAAATATGATGAGCCTGTTGTTTGGAACAGACTTCGCAAGGCAATTAATAATAAAATGTCTAAAGACTTTAACATCAACGAAGATAAACTTATGGGGCCATTTTTCCTATCAAAGAAGGTATTGGCTTCTGATGAAAACGGAATGATCAAGGATCCTGAGAAATTCATGGATGCATTTAAGAGCAAAGTAATAATGTACCTTTATGAAGATGCTGTTAAGCAGAGCAAGAGAAAATTCTTTGATGGATGTGATAGTAGCAAATATTCATCAGTCTGCGATGCATTTGATGAGATTGGCATGAATATATTTGGTGCGAATTTCATAAGCAGCTATTATGAACAAAAAAGGGATGATGCTGAATGAGGATGATTTCCAGATTCGTCAGGGAACAGAGACGATATACAAAGGATGAATTGAAAAAGAGATTCGATTTTGACAGTGAAGAAGCGCTGGAAAGATTTATCCGTACGCTTAAGACTTTTGGTGTGCTCAAAAGTGTAAGAAATACTGATGTGCAACAGGAAATGTCTGATATTGCTGATGAAGATATTGAGATAACGGATGGTACTGAACAGAGCGGTGTTTGCTTGTATGTCTTTGTGTACGTTGGTGTAATCACATGTGGAAGAAGAGTAATAAAGGTATATCCCAAATATCTGCTATCAAAGTATTCTGAAGAAGAAAAAATAGATAAAATGCGCCGTATAGTAAAGGTTCTGGAACGGTACAGTAATTCAGAAGAACAGATAATAAACATATATAATGGGGATGGAGATAATAAAAGCTTTAATCTTCTTGCCGTTATACTCTTTCTGCTTAAAGATTATTTTGAGTATGGAGTATATACAAACAGTGAAGAAATTATTGAAGTAAATGGAGAAGGTGACATTCTATGGGGAAAAACTATAGATGAAAGCTTTGCATTGCTCTCTGAGAACAAGCCATATTACATGGAACTGTATACAAGGAAGACAGTTGATGATGACATGGATTATTTCAAGCGTTTGCACGAATATGTCATAACTGAATGTTCAAAGCAGCTTAAGGAAGCGGAACTGACAGAACTTTTTGGTCTGGAGACAGCAGAAATATCTGATGCTGAAATGGACGATTTTGGCGATAAGGAATATATTCTGGAAAAAATCTTCAAAGAGCTGAATGTTCAGTACAATACTCGGAAACAGATTCTTTTAAAAACTATATATGCGTATATATCCCAGGATAAGAAATTGTTTGATGATAATACAGGATTCAGTATGTATGGTACAACTGCATATCATGCGGTCTGGGAAAAAATGTGTGCAGAGATTTTTGATAATAAACTGAATAAGACTTTGCGTCAGTTACAGCTGACTAAAAAAAATCTCCCTACTCTACCAATGCCCAAAGTTGATTATATGGTTGATGGTAAGTTGATTGAGGTTATTGGTAAACCAATTTGGGAAAATGATGAAAAAGGAATAAGCGTTCCAGCGCAAGAGACACTCATTCCGGATCTCATTACATTTTATGAAAAAGATGGGGAAAAGCAGTTTATCATTTTTGATGCAAAGTACTATAACATCACGTTGGAAAAACGACATGGAAATGATGTGATTAAGGGTAATCCTGGAGTTGGGGATGTTACAAAGCAGTACCTGTATCATTTAGCATATAAAGAATTTTTAGATGTGTTTGGATTTACTAGGGTAAGAAACTGTTTCCTTATGCCAACAGAGGAAAATGAAATAATCAAATATGGTAAGGTAAGAATGCCAATACTGGAGCAGATTGGCTTGGAAAATATACAGATTAGACTACTTCCCGGTGATAAAGTTGCAGAGATGTATCTTGCAAATCAAAAAATGGATATAGGACTGCTTGAATTATAATTTTGTTTGGTGTGAGGGTATTATGGCAGATGTTTTAACTCCTGAACAACGAAGAAAAAACATGAAGCACATTAAGGGCAAGGATACTAAGATAGAGATTATTCTACGTAGAGAATTGTGGAGACGAGGATATCGCTATAGAAAGAATTATGACAAGCTTCCAGGACATCCGGATATCGTTATCACTAAGTATAAAATTGCTATTTTTTGTGATGGCGAGTTTTTTCATGGAAAAGACTGGGAAATTTTAAGATCAAGACTTGAGAAAAGTAATAATAGTGAATTCTGGATTAGTAAGATTTCAAGAAATCGTGAACGAGATGATGAAATTAACAAAAAGCTTTTGTATGAAGGATGGACAGTTATAAGATTTTGGGGGAATGATATTAAGAAGAGTATCAATGAGTGTGTAAAAGTTCTTGAAGAAACTATCTTTGATATTAGGATGAATGATTATGATCTAAAAGACAGAATAGATTAAATAATAGAGAGAGAGAGTAACATGGGGCTATTTGATCTGTTTAAAATAAAAGTGTCGGATGGTATGATGACATGCCAGAAAACTGGTATAGTTCGTAATTCACCGGATTCATTTGTGGATTCTGGATCAATATCGCAAGATGAAAAAAAGTATTACAAACCAGATAATTACTATACATACTATTCTTATCCGGGAACCAATATGGCAGTCAAGGTGATTACATTTGACGAGAGAAAGCGTTTATCGTATCCATCAGCAAGGGGACTTTATGTCGCAGAAATTATGTTGTTGGAATATTGTAATCAAGGAAAGTATCCCAAACCCGAAGGTGGATATCCAGGATTTTGGTGGTTTAAATATGGAATTCGAGATGTGGGTCATGCATTGGAGTCATTGAAAGATAGAGGATTTGTTCAATGGGCACCTAAAGTAGGAAGTCTTAGTGGATTGAAGGTAGAGGAATTGAAGCAGATTCTTACAAAAGCTGGTTTATCAACTACAGGGAAAAAGGCAGAACTTATTGACCGTATTCAGAAAGAAATACCAGATGAAAAGATAATAATTCCAGAGTACATTCCTAAATATGAATTAACTGACCTTGGGAAAGTTGAGTTGTATGAAAATGGCTATGTCCCATACATGCACAAGCACAGTCATCTAACTACAGAAGATGGTAGGTTTGGTCAGACTTTTACAGTTTGGGATATAAACAAGCTGTTTCCTAATGGTGATGCGAAAAACTGGCGGATAGTTGTAGGTGAAATAGAAAAGACGAGGTTTGGCGTTGATATGGCAAATGCTGTACAGGATAGCAAAACCAAGTCAACACATAATAAAACCGATGCTCTTCAACAGAGAGACGAGATCAGGAAATATATTGAATTAAAGAAGGATGAGATTGCCAGAAGTATAAAGTTACCTGGAAATGGTTTTGATGAAGAGTCACAAGGTATGGATCTGAAGGCTATTGGTAAAGATAAGGAAGCACTCGTTAAGTTCTATGTTGCAATAGGAAAAAAATTTGATGCTCCTGCACTTTATCGTGAGACAGCTATTCTTTTGCATAAATATGGCTTATATGAAGAAGAACTTTCTGTTATAAATGTAGGATTAGTGAATGTTCCTCAAAGCAACAGACATAGGGAAGAGCTATTTGAACGAAAGAAAATGGCGCAGGAACAAATAAAAAAGAAAACTGATACATAAAGAGGAAAAGATTTATCATATTAAGGCTACAAGTGAAAAGTATACTTTAAATTAAATACGTGATGTGTCCATTATGGTAGTAATTGTAATGAGCATGGTAGGGAGGGATTAACAAAATGAAACTGGTTAATATGGTTTGTCCAAATTGTGGTGCATCGCTTCAAGTTGATGCTGATAAGAAAAATCTTACATGTAGCTATTGTGGAAATAATATAATAGTTGATGATGAGGTAAAGCACATTCGTTATGATAACGCTGAACAGACTGGATACGAGTTTGAAAAAGGACGACAGCGTGCGCAGGCTGAAAGAAATACCAGTAATAGCGTTGATGTAGAAATTCAGCCCAAAAAGAAAAGAACGTGGCTGTGGGTGTTGGGATGGATTTTAATGTTTCCAGTGCCACTTACTATATTGATTATTAGAAGCAAAAAAATGAAAATGCCAATTAAGATAGCAATAATAGCTGCAGCTTGGATTGTTTATCTGGTTATTGGTTTTAGTGGTAGGGGTAGTGAAACAAATGAAGAAGTTTCTAACAATGAAGCTGTTGAGAATGTGAACTCTGTGGAAGATATCACAGAAATAAACAAAGAAGCTGCTGCAGATGCAAAGGAAGAAGCTGCCACAGAAACAAATAAAGAAGTTGCTGCAGAAAGTCAAGCAACAGAGAAAGAAGAAGAGGTTAATCCTTATCAAGATTTAGATGATTTCATCAGTTCATTCAATGAGGTCAGCGATATTCAAATTGTTTCGCAAGAAGAAATTGATATACATGATACATCTGGTGGTTATTATCGCACCGAGTTTAGATTGCAAGCATATGAAGGAGCAATAGCATATCACTTGGTTTTTAGTGACGATTCATCGGCAGACTTAATTGATACAGCAAATTGGGCTGATGGAAACACGGTTAATGGTAGCGTGAATAGAATTTATGTTTTGGCTTCCTCAAAAGAATCGTTCGAGAGTCTGTTTAAGAGTTGCTGGAAAGTCCTTCATGGGGATAAAGTAACAGATGCTCAAGTAGATGAGGAACTTCAAAAAATAATGCACCCGTATAATGAAGATAAAATGGAATACTTGGTTAGTTCTGGGTCCGGGTATATTGAAAATACTGGATTTGCTTATGACATCAAAGAAAAACAGGAGTATTACGACTTTTTTATTGACTAATAACTGGAAGGAGTTAGCATATGGGACTACGTTTTAGAAAGTCAGTTAAGATATGTAAGGGTGTCAAAGTTAACTTTTCTAAATCTGGGGCTAGTTTGTCGCTGGGTGGAAGAGGACATTCATTGAATGTTGGAGGTAAAGGTACAAGAGCTACATTTGGAATACCTGGAACTGGGCTATCATATAGCACTAAGCTGACAGGTCATCACAAATCAAAAGCTTCATCTCATCGAGGAAGTTCGCATAAAACCAGTCGTTCTTCTGGAATTACTCTTCCTGGGCAAGTCCAACTGAAGATGAGTTCAGATGGAAAGGTTGAAATACAGGATACAAGAGGACTGCCTATTACAGATCAGTCAGTGATAAGAAAAATCAAAGTGACTGACTCCTATAAGAATATGGTACAGAATCTTGAGGTGCAACGGCAGCAGAAACTTGAGGAAGTCTATAATGAGGCAAAAGCTGAGAATGATAAATTTATTGAAATATATAAGCTTTCTCCTCAAGTGGATAAAGAAGAGCAATATATTCAGATCCTAAATAGCTTGAAACCGCCAGTTTATACCAGGAAACAATATGAAGTTCCATATCCTACAGAAAATACTGTCAAAGAGCAACTGAAAGTTGAAGCAAAAGAAGTTGTTCACGGAAACATTTTTTCTGTCGGAAAGATGCGAAAAGAATACATTGAAACAAATCTTCATGAACGCCTTAACCAAGCTATTCTGGCTTGGACACAGGGAAAAGAAAGTTTTGATACAGCTGAAGCTGAAAATGAAATAGCAGAAAATGATAAATATAATGCAGAGTTCAATTCAAGTAAGCAATATATGAATGATCTGATTAGCGGCGAGGATTTAGTAGTAAGTGAAGCTGTAGAGTCGTGGATTTCTTCATGTGAGTTACCTGTAGAAATCCGTGTCGATTATGATTGGAATCAGAGTAACCATACTATGTACTTGGATGTTGATTTGCCAGAGATAGAAGACTTGCCTGAAGATGAAGTTGTAAGATTGGCAAGTGGAAATCTTAAGGAAAAAAAGAAAACACAAGCTACATTGAAGAAGGAGTATGTGAATCTTGTATTTGGGTTGGCAATCTTCATTTCTGCAAATATATTCAATGTTAGTCCAGCTGTACATAGTATAGTTATATCGGGGTATACTCAACGTAGAAATAAGACGGGAGAAGTAAATGATGAGTACGTGTACTCCATAAAATTCCAGAGAAATATATTTGAAAACAGCTTTCTTCAGAACGTCAATCCTATCAATTTTTGTATGCGTTTTGAGAACAGATGCAACATAACAAATACTATGCTCATGAAAAAAATAGAACCTTATTCAGAGGCATGATTTAGGTATTAGGACATAGTAGTATAAGCTGAGCGGCTTACTTCTGCAAGCCGCTCATAATTATTAGATTATCAGTTATCAAGGGAAAATTATTTCTGATTTAAATTAATTTCAACAGATAGTGGTTTATATCTGGTCGCCACCAAAAAACCCGAAATGCATCTTTTATAATCGCCTTTGGGTATGATAAATTTCCATGGCAGAGTTAAAAAATTAGTCTGCAAGCCCGTATTTTTCTTTGATAGTGCTATATATTTTGACTTTAGCATATTCCCAAAAATCCTTAGCAGCAGAATCGGTAATTACTTCTTTTTCTACCGCTTTGAGAATAATATCAGCAACGGCAACAGATTCCTCATAATTATCAAACGCAGACAAGTATAGGCTCGTAAAATAATCTATTAGCTTTTGAATTATTTCGTATTCTGATGCATCAGAGTCGAATAAATTAGACAATTCTGTCAATATTGGAGTAAAACAATTTACAAATACTTTTTTTGCTATCTCCATTATTTTTTCTGTTGTATGTTCTCCGCCATAATTGTCAATTCTCCTAGCTAGTTCTCCCTCAAGATTGATAGCCGATAAAAATTGTGAATAAACTTGCATATAAAATAATAGACTACTGTTCTTTGTTTCTTGTCCTGTTTCATCTATAGATTGTTTTGAATCTATTATGTCTATAATTGCTTTAGCAGCATTTTCTATTTCTTCACAATTCATTTTTTCAGAAATATTGTCTAAAAATGGCTGCATTGAAGAGACAGTATTATCAAGCATTTCCTCAAAGAATTCTAGCATTGTTTCAGAGTTAGCTTTTTCTAATTCTATGCCTTTTTCAATTGTGGCAATAAACATTTCCACCGTTGCGGTACTCGTTTTTCTTTCCAATTTTTCTCGAATACGTTTTTCGTTAGTTAAACATAATAATTCATATAAACTTTTGTAAACAGCATTGTCGCTAGATTTTCCCTCACCAAGCTCTTGCATGATTACTTCTTGCATATAACCAACATAATTATTCGCGTTGAAATCGGTATCATCTTTAATTCTATCTATAATTTTCTTTATTAGCATTTCAAACTGAGCTGGCATCCACTGATTTATAGATGAAAGATTATATCCAGCTTGAAATGCTTCCTGAAATAATTCAAGTGTTCTATCTCCGCCTAATCTTCTAAAATCAAAATTCAAAAGCATAGATAAGGCACTAATTCGAGAAAACATCTGCGATATTCTATTATTAATTTTTTCTTCGGAAAGCTTTATAACGGTAACTAAATTACCATCAGCTTTCTTAAATATTTCTGTCACAGTATCCGGATGATCTTTACGATTATCTTCTATCTTAATCCCTAAATCCATTAGGGATACGACAACATACATAGTAAGCACATCTTTATATGTAAAAACCATATACTCTTTTTTTCCATGTTCGACATAGGTCGGTATAATTAACTCATTATTGATTGCCATTCTAAGGGTTTGTCTAGTTGCCCCGGTCATCTCCATAATATCTGTCGAGGAGTATTCTTTCTGTTGCTCATCAGCAAAAAAAACCTCTTGAAGGCTTTCAATCATATTATCAATGTCACTCATTATGTATGTTATCCCCCATTATGGATTTAGATTTCTTTTAATATAACTGTTTTCTTACCTGGTGTTCCATCGTTTTTCATGTACTGTTGAAATGTTGCGTTCAGATTATCAGTATCAATCTTTGCAACAACACGCTTACGCTTAGGTGTCATATATATTTCTGCGTGATCATTTGGTGTCTTTATTAATGATGTAGGGTCAAAATTTTTAATTGTAATTAAGTTATTCATTATTCTCCTTCCGATAGATTGGATTCCAAATTTATAGTAACTATATCATTTATTTCTTTGAAAAAATGACAACAAGTATGTCGATAGCTGCATGGCCAAGTATTGAAAAAATAGCTGTTCCCATATCAGAACCTCCTTCCTATTGATTTATATAATCATACTATCATGGTTGTATAACACATGTCAATATATTAATGGTTCTACAACCAATATAATATTTGTGGAATGCAAAACCATTACATAGTAACAAATTTGCCGGTGACGTTTATATGTACCAAATTTAACGTATGATATATTTGTACCAAACTTATTGCATATAAAAACAATTTTGATGTATAATTAGTGTATTAAATCTAACGAACGTTAAATTTAAGAGGATTCCAACATGAAATATAGCGATGAAGAAGTAAAAAAAGCTGCAGAGGTATTATTTCCAGAATGTAGGAAGTATGAGACAAGCATCCGCTGCAACGAGAACATTTTAGGTACAAATGATGATGAGACATATAGCTATGATATCTTTATCTTAAAAAAGGGAAAAAAGATAGAGGTAGCTACGCTCAGAAATAAGCATGTAAGTGATGCGCTCAAGACGCTTTTAAAGACCTACGGATATTGTCGTATTTCGACACCGCAGCAGTCTATTGACCGCCAGATCCGAAACATCAAGGCGGCATATCCAAATGCTTATATAGTTCAGGAAGCATTTACCGGTACCAAGATGGACCGACCTGAATGGAAAAAGCTTATGAAGAATATAGCGCCTGGAGATATCATCGTATTTGATTCTGTGTCCAGAATGAGCAGAAACGCCGATGAAGGCGTAGAAACCTACTTTGAACTGTATGAAAAAAGAATACAGCTGGTTTTTCTGAAAGAGCCTTACATTAACACCGAAGTTTATGCTGAAAATATGAAGGATAAGATTGAGCTACAGGGAACGGATGAGGATGAGATCTTCAAAGGACTAAATAATTATTTCCGGAAGTTGGCAGAGAAGCAGATACGAATTGCCTTTGATCAGGCAGAAAAAGAAGTACAGGACCTGCACCAACGTACTAAGGAGGGAATCCAGACTGCCAGGCTTAATGGTAAGCAGATAGGGCAGCGCAGAGGTAATAAGCTTACAGTTAAAAAAGAAGCTCCTGCAAAGGACATAATCATGAAGCACAGTAAGACTTTTAATGGGACACTTTCTGATATTGAGTGCATCAAGCTTACCGGACTCAGCAGAAATACCTATTATAAATACAAAAGTGAGCTGAAAGCATCAGAAGAGAACAGTTAATACAAGAGCCACCACAGGTCTTTTACATAGGGCAGTGGTGGCTTTAAAGGCATCGAAAGGTCAGAGGGGCATTACATCTTACTTTCGGCTATATGTTGGGAAATGTTTTCGATGATGATATAAACGATGATTTTTCTTTGTTTTGAATTTTCTCAAAAACGTACCTCCCGAGACAGCATAGGTAAAACTAATTTATAAGTTACTTTTTCAGACGTCTTCCACACATAGGACAAAAATAAATATCTCTAAAATAATCTATCTGCTCCGCTGTTTTCTGGTTGAGCACTACAATTCCAAGCTTCTTAGTGTCTGGATCAACCAGTAACCAGATATCTTCTTCTCCACCAAAGCCAAGACTAATTCTGGCTTTTACTAAACTTCCCTCATAATAATCATCATGATTGTCACAATATCTACACATAGAGCTTTCTCCTGCATCCTATGCTGCCTTAAGGAAAATAATAATAGAAATGTAGGGAGATAATCCGGATAGCTCATGTGCTATATTATGATTACCTACGGTCTAATCAAATGGCCCTTAGCAATTCTCCATTAGAAACCTTAGTAATCTTATTCCTAAGCTTCAGCTTTTTCTTTTGATATCTATCATGGCTCATGATCTCTGAAATTGCTGGTGCAATCTCCTGATCTTTATAACAAAAATGGACATGATATGATTTGCCATCATGGCTATGGTATAAAACGAGTCCAGGATACCCTTCTTTATTAAATTTCTTCATAATCCAATAGTGCTTTGTCTCTATACTCATTACTTCAACACTATCATAATTCGATTCAATAATATTAAAATATCCGCAAGAAAGCAGAAAATCTTCAAACTCATCAAACATAGTAAAATACTCCGATATTAAATATACATAATGGAATTTAGCACATTCAGACTGAATGAGCTGCCCCGCTGATTGTTTCATATTTGGGATGCAAAAGATAATATAACAGAATAAAAAATTTTTGTAAATAGAATTTTGAAAAGAAAAATAAGATCCTTTACCAATCATTATACGTTTATGCATTTGTGTTTTACACAAAAAAATTGACAAAAGAAAGCTTATGGTGTAGATTGAATAGTAATTTAATAACTGATAACAAACTGGGTAGGGACTCGAATTAAATATTATCAATATCTAAATAACAAAAATTATCTTATTCAGAGGCCGTAAGGCTGAGACAAGCTCGTAATGTTATCCAAAAAAGCATTGCTTAATGCTTTATTTTGGTGCATATATGTGGCTTGTTTTTTTATGTCTCGGTAATCTTTCTTTCTGATGATCTTGTCTATATTCTTTATTTTTCCACATTCAGCGCCTGAATCTTGCATAGAGTAATGATTGTAAAAGAAAGGTGTAAATAAAATGAAAAAAAAAGATGCTTCTATATGGATTAACGTGGCAGGTTGGCTAGATATGAGTTGCGATGATGGGCCTGGAATACGCAGTGTTCTGTTTTTGCAAGGATGTAGCAGAAACTGTCCGGGATGTCAAAATGCTTGCACACATGATTTGCATGGCGGCTCATTTTATGAACTGGAGAAGCTGGTTGAAACAATCGATATTTTTTGCCAAACGCGGATGATAACAATATCAGGGGGAGAACCTTTGGAACAGCCTGAAGGATTGAAAGTACTTTTGTTGGAGTTAAAAAAAAGGAAATTTAATATTTGTTTGTATACAGGCGAACAATTGGAAGGAATTCCAAGCTGGGTATTGGAAAATATTGATTACCTAAAAGTGGGGAATTATATTGAACAGCTCCATAATAGTGAATTACAGTATTACGGCTCAACTAATCAAAAAATGTATCAGATTAGCAAGGGCAAAGTTACTTCAGAAATTGCATTAATTAAGGAGGACGAAAGATTTTGAATAATCAAAATATACATATACAAAAAATCGAGAATGCGAATATGAAAAAAAATGCTATGCAAATGGTTTATTCTTGCGGTCAAAATATTATCAAGACTAATGTTTTGACTGCAACAATTCCATTGAAGCTTGCACAGCTACATGAAAATTGTTCTTATCACATCCACGACCTGGAATTTTATAAAAGCACTTACAACTGTCTTGGTCTTTCCATTAGTGATATGGTTGGTGGAAAAAACATTGGATTTGCACATATGCTAAGGCAGCTTTTTCGAGGTATCGTAGACCTAACAAATAGGCAGTCCGGTGGTATTGGATTCATAAACTTTGATGAAGATGCTTCTCATTTTGTGGGGGAAGAAACACGAGAAGAGATGGTTGTTTTACTTAACGAGTTTTTTAATGACCTAAATTCTCTTTCGCGTAAAGGTTGCGAAGCTCCTTATGTTACCCTAAATATAGGACTATCCACAAGTGAAAAGGGTAGAAAAGTCTCGAGTGCAATTCTTGATGCTTTTATAGAGGGAGACGCCGAGAGAAAACCTTTTATATTCCCAAATTTAGTTTTTAAACTCAAGAAAGGTGTGAATATGGTAATAGATGATTGTAATTATGATTTGCTACAGAAAGCATATAGGGTGACTGCTAAGCACATGATACCTACATATTTTAATACGGATTCAAGTTATAACAAGACTTTTGACGCGAAAAGTTTAGGGATTATGGGGTGCCGAACTAGAGTAGCATCGAATGTTAGTGGTGATAAAGATGGTGCGCTTAATAGAGGTAATATTGCAAGTCTTACAATTAATCTACCTCAGATTGCTTACAAATCACATAAAAACCTAACAAGTTTCTATCTTGAATTAGATGAGCTTCTGGATTCAGCAAAAGAGTTGCTCTTACATCGTTATACTACGCTTGCGGAAAGTGCAACATTACAGTGGCTTGCGGAAAAAAAATATTACCTTGGACACTGTAAGTTTTTGGATACATTAGATAATACGGATATGTTAAGAAATGGCACATTGGCTATAGGCTTTATTGGGCTTTGGGACGCAGTGGGAATTATAAATGATGGAATAAATGGGATCGAAGATATTGAAAAACACTATGAAGAAGGCTTAGAGATTGTTAAGCATATCCGAGAATACACAGACAAATTAACAAAAGAAACAGGGCTTAACTTCTCAGTATTGGCAACTGCTGCTGAAGGAACCACTGGTCGCTTTGCAAAATATGATCAGACACATATGGGAGAAGGGCATATAGAATGTCAAAAGGGATTTTATTCCAACTCATTCCATGTTCCTGTTGAATTGAGTATTCCTTACTGGAAAAAATGCGAAATTGAGGGACCATTTCATGCGCTTTGCAATGGTGGTGCCATAACATATATGGAATTTTCCGAGATGCCTTATCATAATGTATTAGCTGTGCAGATGGCCATTGAAAAAGCATATAAGGAGGATTGCGGGTATATTGGAATAAATTTCCCTTTAGATATTTGTTCTTGTTGTGGATATAGGGGACGCCTGACAGACATTTGCCCCAAATGCTCGTCAAAAAAAATAGATAGGTATAGAAGAGTATCAGGGTATCTTGCTGAAGAAAAAACATTTGCAGATGGGAAAAAAGCTGAAGTGCAACGTAGAAGATCACACTTTTAATGCTGTTTCAAGAAGTTGATAGGTAAGAGTCAGCTTACTGTCTTATGAGAGAAAATAGAAGAGAGAAGTATAAGTTCAACTGGTATGTTGTAAACGGCAAGTAGTTTTCCGCAAATGGATAATAGTTTAACACTTACATATATGAACTCCTTCCCTCTTTTATTGCTATATACGATTTCTTTTAGAGTTCAAAACCAACGTTATCAGTGAAGATACGTACGGAAATTTGATCCTGCAGTCAAAAAACACTGAGCACTGCAGGAAGGTTAAATTATGATGGTGTGGGATATGATCTCTACCACAAGCGCCACATAGAAGATGATTTCCACTACCAGACAGGAATAGGAACGTTGTATGATGTAGTCCTTTATATCGTCAGTCATGATGAATATCAGATGAGGGGACGTAAAGTTATATCTAAGGAAGAAGAAATGAGAAAAGGCTCTCTGTTCTTTAAATTTATTGACATATATGGCCTCAGTGCATAAAAAATGCCCAGTCATTTACAGACTAGGCATCAAAATATCAATATAAAACATCAAATTATATTAAGCATCTGCAAGACTTGAATAGTCTTTCCAATGGAAATACAGCATGATAAGGAAGCTGCATACTCCAATAAATATACCCCATATCAAATCATAGGATTCCCAGTGTCTGCTGATCTCTCCTACAATAAGGTCTGTCCATATATATGACATGAACAGGGCTGAAAGGATAAAACCTATTTTTGTATGGAATAGCCACATACATCCTACAAATAATCCTGCAAATATGAGTATTATAAAAACTGGATGAAGTTTACCGTGAAATAGTTTGTCTTTAATGGCAAATCCCAAAAGTAATGTTATCAGCGCACTATCTATCACAGAAATGCATCTTGACATCAGAGGCCACAAAAACTTATAGAAAAGAATAAGAATAATGATATTTACTAATAATCCGCCTGTTTCTGCACACATTTCATACATATTATTCACCGCCCAACTTATAAGTAGATATATGAACCATAGATTATTATTACGGCTTCATTATATCATTGGCTATATTCCTTCACTATGTCGAAAATGAACAAATCTATGGTTCATATATTGTACACATTTATATGAACCATAGATAATAAATTTGTATTATCATATAAATAGATTCTAGTAATCCTATGAATGAAGGGATAATACATGTCAAAAAAAGAAACATCTAATGCACAGAAAAAAGCTATGAAGAAGTATGAGGATAAGTTTGATACCATCTCCATACGTTTTCCTAAAGGAACTATCGAACTGCTTCATGAACATGGTGTAGAATCCATAAATGCATATGTAAATAAGCTCATTGAGGCTGAAATCCTTAAAAAGAAAGACTCTGATGATAGTGAGTCTACTGAAAAGTAGCCTATTACTGTGCCTTTTTACTTGTGGCTTCCACATATGACTGATATTCATGAAGCTTATTAAGCACAGACTCTCTTGCATGAACGTTCTTCCCTGCTGCTTTTTTTGGCGCTGGGCGCTGCTGTTTAGATGTCTGTTCATTTGAAGAAACGGGATTTTTCTTTTCTCCTGAGCTTGGATCCTTAGTTGATTCCATTGTTTCTGAAGCACTACTGGTTCTAGTATTGTCACCTGTCCTTTTCTCATTCTTAAGAGCCAGCTCTTTTATGATCTGCTTACAGGCTATACTGTCACGAATCCTTTCATATTCTGATATTTTGGATCTTACTGCAAAGTCGTTAAAACTATTTACCCCGTTAATAAGGATATTTCCTTCCTGATCAGTGAAGATTTTTTTTGCCCTGCTACCATATGTCTCAGATTCCCATAAAAGAAAGCCCTTTTCATGTTTCTCTATTACTCTCCAGCTCCCGCCAATTCCCTCAAATCGTATACCGAAACTTCCACATGTATATTTAGCCATAGCATTTTACCTCGCATATCCGGGATCTTTTGAGGTCTCTCTTTCTTGTTCTCTAAGCTGCCTCTCCTGTTCCATCTGTTTAACTATTTCCTTCTTTTTCTCAAGTGCCTCCAGAACAGAAGGCCTCTTATTTGAGGAATTCATTGGATGATTGGGAGAATGAGACTCTTTACTTGACTCCAGGATCCTTATTTCCTCATCTGAATCCACCAAGCCATCTACCATATCTATATTTGAAGGGGTATTTATTATCCCATCAATCATATCGTAACCTGCCTCAGCATCCTGCTCTGCATGGTAAGTGTAATCTCTGCTCTTTAACACATCTGCATCTGCCTGTAGCTTCTTCCTAATTGTCTCTGCCTGCATATCATGCTTTTTAACAGATTTTTCTGTATTCTCATGAATTATGGTATCTGTACCAAGAAAATTACTATACTGACTACGGACAATCCCTGATTCATCTTTACTCATAACCGCACCTTCCTTTTTTAGTCACTTGTAGTTATAGGTTACGATTGTTATTTATCGTACTTATATCCTGTATTGCTGTAATAACCGGAACTATTTGGAAAAGTCTAATTTATAATTAATAAACTTTCCTGTATCCTCATAAGTTATAAATGCATCAAATTTTGCATCCTTTTTCTTGCTATATAAGCCTTTTACAAATACTCTTCTATTCGCAAGGATTTTCTGAGCTCTTGCTGGAGTAATACTGACTTTCATTGATTCTAGCAGTTTACTTGTCTTCCACAGAGCAAAACCACACTCTTTACCTTTGCTACAATAGTAATTACTCTTTCCTTCATAAACTGGAGCCCCACACCTTGGACAGGTCCCAATGCTTGGGCTCTCCTTTTCTGATACTGAATACCGGCTATTTACATCAGGATTATGGTCAAAGACTTCGTTTATGATTCCTTTTGTCTCTTCAAGAATATCTACAGGCAAAAGCTTGCATTGCTGAACTTCATGCATCTGTCTTTGCAATTCCACTGTTTTTGCTGGTGATAGATCAATTTTGAGCTGTCCCATGACATCTACAAGCAAGTGCCCTTTTTCAAGAGCACTGTATGTACCATCTTTTAACGTTATGTATTTCTCTTTTATGCACTTATCAAGCGTTGCAGCTCTTGTTGCCTCTGTGCATATGGTGGCATCTGCTAAGATATCCTTCCATTCATCATCAGAATATACTTTCTTGTTAAGGCTCTCTTCTGATCGCATCGGAGCCTTCATCCAGGCATTTAGAGATTCTACAGTATATCTTTTTGGAGGAGTAGTTTCCTTCTCTACTGGAGCAAAGCTTACAGTGATTATGTCTCCTTTGTTTACTGATGGAAGGATTTTTTCTTTTTTTGATGGTGCCTCAAATACTGTCCATCCCGGCTGTACCATAATATTTCCCTGTACTGTGAATACTTCACCTGCACATGTTATTTCAATAATGGTCTTATTTATCAGATAATCTTCTTCACAGAAGACAGCGCAGAATCTGTTCTTTATTGCTTCATATACTTCTGACTCCGATGATGAAAGAGCAGTTGGTATTTTTTCCGTTGGAGTAAGTGCGCTGTGCGATTCAACTTTAGAATCATCATATATATTCTTATTACCTGTTTTGTTGACCAGTCCGGTATTGCCTTGCTCTATCAGCGTTTTTATAATAACGCCTGTTTTTTCACTCTCTGATTCTGCGAGAAAATTGGAAGATGTCCTTGGATATGTCACATATCCTTTTTCATACAATGACTGGACAATATCGAGTACGTTCTGCGGAGACATTTTCTTATTTTTCTTACAAATATATGATTGTAGGTCACTTTGTGAAAACAGTCTTGGAGCCTTAACCTTGGATATCTTGTTAGTTATTTCAGTTACTACAGCTTTAGCGGCGTTATATTTATCACAGATTTCCTTGGCCAGCACTATATCATCAAGTTCAAATTTCTGCCTGCTTTTAAGAATGAATGGTGAATCTTCATTTTCGGACTCTACAGCTATATATTTCTGCGGAACAAACTTTACTATTTCATCATCACGTTTTACTATCTTTTCGATGATTGGACACATACATCTTCCAATATTGAGCTTAACTCCTGTTTTTAAAGTAGCATACCTCGAAAGATTTATTCCAAATAGCCAGTCAACATATGCTCTGGTCCGACCAGCCTTGTCATAGCCGTCATATTCTCTGTCATCTTTCGCTTCTTTCACTGCATCCCTTATAGCCTCTGGTGTAAGAGCCGGGAGCCATAATCTCAGGATCCTTTTTCCAGTTATCTTATGCTGAACAAGTTCATTTCGTATTATCACTTCCCCTTCTCTGTCAGCATCTCCAGCAGAGTAGATAGTATCAACATCTGTTCTGGTCATTAGCTGATATAAAATCTTGTCCTGTTTCCTATTTCCAGGATCAGAAATGAAATACTGAAAATTCCAGTTATCAGGATAAAACGGGAGGTTATCCAATGTCCACTTTGCCTTATCTCCATGCTTAAATGATGGATCAAGGTACATCTCCAGATCTTTTAATGTCCACAGATGCCCAAAACACCATGAAACAATGTATCCGTTTCCTTCCATATACCCATCTTTTTTATCATTAACGCCAAGTGCTTCTGCTATTGTACGTCCAAGACTCGGCTTTTCTGCGATGATTAACCTGCTCATGATAATTTCCTCCAAAATCAAAGTAAATATCTGTAGTCTCTACGAAGTCTTTTTATAACCTTCAGAAGAAAGATAATTGTGGCAAAACATATAGCATTGATTAGCCCAGTGATTACCCCACTTCCAAATACTTCTTTGGCAACAATTCCATCCATAAAAGGAAGCTTTCTATACATATCAAGGTCATAAAAAAGCATAAAGAAAAGAAGATTAGTTATAGTGATGTTATAGCTGAGTACTGCCAGTGGTCTTCTCTGATGAATAACTGCATAACATAAAATCCCACCTGCCAGTATAAAAACATAAGTAAAAATGGTAATTCCAAGACTTGAACCATAGAACTGTGTTTCGGAAAGAGCCTTTACTATCTGCATTCTTATCCCCCTTAAAAAATACTCTTCTGGTGTTTATGAAACCTCATCTGTCTCCTTGTTATCTCTTCTGCTTCTTCTTCCGGATGTATTATCATCTGGCGGTATATGGATCTGGCTAATTCTTCTGCGTCCGAATATGATTTTCCATATACGGACTCTCCAAGTTCCTCAGGATCTACCCCGAAAGAGAATCCATGTCGTTTTTCATAATCGGTAAACCATCTGGTTAGATCTTCTCTCTGTGGTCTTTCCAGTACCACTTTTATCTGAAATCTGCGCCATGCCGCATTATCAAGGGCTGATTCTAAGTTTGTAGCTGCCATTACAAGCACATCTGTTGGCAGATGGTCTATCTGAACCAAAAGTGATGATACAAGTCGTTTAAACTCTGAGTTATCATGCTGGTCATTTCTAGATTTTCCAATGGTGTCAAATTCATCAAAAAAGAGTGCACATCTTAAATCTTTAACAGCATCAAATACTTTTCCAAGTTTATCTGCTGATTTTCCAATATCATCACTCATAATATTGTCATATCTGACTATATAAAGCGGATAATCAAGCTCTCCTGCAAGAGCTTCCGCAAGTGTTGTCTTTCCATTACCGGGAGTTCCCAACATAAGTAACTTATTTCGTGGCTCTATCCCGTTTTCCCTGAGCACGTCTCTATGTTCTATTTCATCTAAAAGTTCAAAACAAGGTCTGTATACCGAATCACTTAAATATACGGAATCCAGCTTCCTTTTTGGTGTTATCTGTAAAAATAGGTTTTCATTGTCTTCAATAAAAGTATTTTCCATGACTTTTCCTCATAAAATGTGGCTTATAAGTGGAGCTGCAAGGCAGCTTTATTCTGCCTTGCTCTCCATTTCACATACCGATGAGTGTTTATATCATCAGATTGCAAGATCATCGCGTTTTGGCGCTGTCTTTTTATCCTCAATATTTACTACTTCTTTGCTTTTATCCTGTTCCTTTGGCGCCTGCTCTTTCCCTTGACGATATATTTCTCCTGTCTGGGCGCTAACAAGATCCATGTTGGTAAATACCGTATTTCTGACATCTTCAATGTCTGCATACTTTGGAAGTTCTCTCATCATGAGCTCTTCACCATTAAAGTGATAGATGTGATCAGAAAGAAGATCTTCCTGTGCAACGGTAGTCTCATTTACCGACTTAACCATGTCATTAAGGGCAATTTCCTGATCAGGGGTATTATCATCCCCAAGTACAAGGCACTCATGGATACTGCTTGGAAGGATTACAATATCGCCTCCTACTCTTTCACACAGTGCCTTCATGATGTCCTCATTAAGGATCGCGGCAGCTCCAAATGTCTGGGAATCAGTAGATATGATGATAGGGGACTTATCCGGCGGAACATCCGTATCAAGGCCTTCTGCAAGCCCGGGGTTGAGTTCCTGAATAAACCCAAAAAGGTCCTTGCACTGGGTATTTGCCTTAAGATTATCCATGGCTGCATCCATGATGGCCTTATCACCTACTCCCCACTGCTCAAATATCTGATTATTTACAGTTACTGAGCCTTCACCAATCTGCGGATCCTCAACTTTCACGTAGAACAGTACCGCAAGATCTCCATAGTCATAATGAGGAACATTCTGAAGGAGTTCCTTATTCATATCTTTGTTGATAAGTTTAGGAAATACCTGGTCCTTACAACTGTCAAACTTAGTCATGTAGGACACATCAAGGTTTTCTGTGACTGCATGGGATGAAATGGTATTTTCGAGGGAGTTTATGATATTCTCTATTGAACTTCCATCTTTAAATGCCTCAAATGCTGCATTAAGCTGTATGGATGGAGCAATATTACTATCCTTTGGCTTTACTGTGAGATTTACAAGATCCTGCTGATTGACCTTCTGAACATGATGAAGGTCTATTTCAAGGTTGTCACGATCTGCACTATTCTCAAAAATACGTTCCTTTATCTCGTTACAAAACTTCTCAAATTCTTCATTCATGAGTATTTACTCCTCCTTTACGTTGGTATTAGTTTTTCTTTTCCTGTTCTTTCTTTACCTTGTCACAGACAGCCTGCGCATATGCAGCTATACGCTTGTTTATGCGCTCTTTCTCCATGTCTGTTACCACATTGAACCTAAGTACATTTTTCTCGTTCATCTTTTCTCCTCCTACTGATTTGTTTTTTATTCCCTATGCAACCTTCTTTGTAAGGTGCTTTTTAGGCTTTCCTGTTGGTGAGACTTCATATGATGCATATGTTTTTACTTTTATGTCTGGATTCTTCCTAAGGATCTTTTCTACATCAAGGCTATGCTCTTTGCGCTTTTTGATGAGGAACTTCTTTATATCAAAATCATTTCTTGGATCTGCATCCTTCAAGAGCTTGTACCTCTTATGCTTTGTAATGTCATATTTTTGCGAAAGGAACGGTCTAACGCCCCTTACCTGCAGGATGCACTGTCCACCATCAAGTACTGATAACTCATCTCTGGTCTTTAATTCACGACCAACCTTCTGATCATTTACACCGGACGACTGCTGTGAACCTTTTGTAAGAGATGTTGTTCTCATATCGATGGTCTGTTTTCCAAGTTCTTCCGACAGGCTCTTTAACGTCTCTTCTTCAGATCCTCCCAGGAAAATCCTTGAATCACAGTTACCTATGATCGTTCCGGAATTGTCTTTATATAAGCTTTTTAATTGGGATTTTGCCTGTAAGACTATACTTGCAGATATTTCTCTTGATCTTATTGTTGCGATAAGCTTTTCGAATTTGGGAATAAGACCAATGTTGGCAAATTCGTCACAGAGACACCTTACATGAACGGGAAGTCTTCCACCATATACATCATCAGCCTTCTGACATAGAGTGTTAAATAACTGTGTGTACATGATGCTCACAAGGAAATTGAACGTATCATCTGTATCTGAGATGATTACAAACAGTGCTGACTTGTGATCTCCAAGTGTATCAAGTGCCAGTTCATCATATCTTGTGATTTCTCTGATTTCCTCGATATCAAATGCTCCAAGACGGGCTCCGCATGAAATAAGAATGGACTTAGCTGTCTTCCCGGCGGCTAATTTATATTTCTTGTACATCCTTACAGCAAAGTGCTTTGGATTCTGCTTTTCAAGATCTTCAAATAGCAGATCAACAGCATTTTTATAGTTCTCATCATCTTCCCTACATTCCGATGCATTTATAAGTTCCAAAAGTGTTTCAAAATTCTGTTCCTCAGGTGGTGCCTCATAGAAAAGATAACCAATATAAGCCATATAGAGCAGCTTTTCCGCTTTGACCCAGAAATCCTCACCTGACTTATCTCCTTCACCCTTTGTATTTTCAACAAGGGTAGTAACAAGAGTCATGATGTCCTTTTCTTTCCTCAGATATGCGAAAGGGTTATAATGCATTGATTTGTCAAAATTGATGGTATTAAAGACCTTAATATCATATGGCTCATGGACATACTTTCCATCTTTCATGACTGGTGCAAGGACTACTTTCCCCTTCGCATCTTTCTTGTAGATAGGTATCTTATTTCCAAATTTATCAAGCTTGGGTTTCCCGTTTTTCTTTGTCACATACTGACCAGTTTCTACAGGCGCATACTTGACAGGACCTCGCTGTAACATTTTTCCACATTCAAGAATGATGGTTCCTTTGGGATCAGTTACGACATAACTTGAATGCATTTGCATAAGCTGTGGTTTTATATAAAACCTTGTCTTACCTGAACCTGAACCTCCGACTATAAGAACATTTTTGTTACGTTCATATTTTGGCAGAGGAAAACGCCCATTTAAGCGAAGTTTTTCTGTTTGGGTAAGGAGAATATTATTGTCCTCATTTTCATGATCAAAATATGGCTGTATATCCTTCTTTGTGCCCCATCTCGCAGAGCCATATTCTTCACCTTTTCTGTACATTTTTTTGTCTGAGTTTTTAGCAAGATAGATAAGTACTGCAATAAATGCAGCTATAAACCCTGTTTTTATATCATCCAAAGAAAATGACGGAAACGGATTCTTAAAAGCCCTGGAATAATAGCTGAAAACGCCAAGAAATCTTGTAAGGCTGTCTACATTAGGATTCATCTGGTGATAGAGCCATGAGCCCTTATCCGCCAGATACCATATGACCATGAGAACTCCCAGATATATCTTGTTTCTGGTAGTATTTAGCTCTTCCAGCATATGCACCTCCTATCTAGTCTGCTCCTGATGCTTATGCTTTTCAGGATTATTCCTGTTGATCTCAGCAGCCTTTTCTTTTGCTTTTTTCAGCTGATTAAGAACAGATGGCTTTTCCTGCATCTTTTTCATGAATTTGGGATTCTGCATCTGTTTTAGGCTTTTTTCAACAGCTTGCTGCACTTTAGGAGCATTTCTGTCTTCAAACATTACTGAAAATGTCGTCTTTCCATTTGCATCCTTAAATGAGTCAACATGATATTTAATACCGGTCTCTTCCAAATTCTTTTTTAGAATCTTGTAGCAGGTCTTATCCATATCTGAAAGCTTTGAAATATCATCCTTAGAGCGGTTCAAGCTCTTTAGTGATACATTTCCACCTTCCATATCTTCTTTAAGCTGATTAAGCTTAAATTTCTGCATCTTTGAGATTGTGCGGTTTCTATCACCCTCTGCAAGATCCTTGTTGATACTAATAAGAATCTGGGCAATTTTGAAAGGTGCTTCTACCGCTGTTTCTGCAAGTTTTGCTAGGTCTCCCTGCATTGCTTCCTGTACTCCAATATTTCCCATATCTTCCTCCAATTACATCCATGAGAGATGAACTCTCATGGACGTATTATGAAACCGCCAATTCTTAAGCAAACTTAATTGCCGAAATAACCTTTGCACCTATGAGGTAGATTCCACCTCCCGCGATTACCTGCTTAATTCCCTGGCTCTTACTTCCCGGGTTATCTCCACCATAGCCTTCAAGCAGGTTCATGCATCCCCATGCTGCTACTCCTCCACCAATTACCTCAACGATTGTTGTAAGCTGTTTGATTCCTTCTGTGAACACGCTACTCATTTTTTTATTCCTCCTATTTGGTTTTTGCTATTTTTTAGCTTCTGCTCATAATGAGCAAAAGTTTGTACCATGATTCATCCCTTGTTAAAAGGATCCTTTCCACCTCTAAAGAACTTCCATTTCACCACACATACAATGGCTATTACAGCAATTACTACTAATGTGCGCATATTCATCCTCCTTTAATAACTCGTTTAGCATGTGCTATGTATTACCTTTTTCATCATCTATCAGATTTCAGGAGATGCTCTCTCCTCATATATGGAGTCGCTGTCAGGATCTTCCTCGTCCTCTTCTTCATCAGGTACAGCAGAACCAGTAAGTATTCCATTTGTTCTTGTAACTGTTTCCTCATAATCAGCTACTTTACTCTCCAGCGTCTTTATCTTTTCATCCTTTCTGATAATTTCTGCTTCAGAAGCTTTTTTCTGCCCCTGCAGTTCTTTTTTTAGCTCCGCAGCAATTCTTTCAGCTTCTTCCTTCTTTTCGTCAATGCTCCTTGTTTTTTCAGTACCATTACTACCGTTTTCTTCAGTTGCATTGTCTTCAGAGCCTTCTACCTCTTCTGAGGAATTATCATCTTCCTCGTCTTCATTGGCCGGTTCTTTATCAGAGTCATCCGGAACATTCTCACCATCTGCTCCTGCTATCTCCTCTTCCTCCGTGTAGCTGTCTTCCTCATTTTCATTGCCCCAGTCTTCAAATCCTTCATCCTCGTCCTGATAGTCAGGATCATCTTCAAAATCCATGGTTCCACCGCTTCCTATGGATCCGTATCGCGGCTTGTAAAATTTGATATAAAAGCCTGCACCGAGTACAGCTATGAAGACGAGTATTACAATGAGATTATTTTTTATACCTTTAAAGACATCAGAAAAAATACCGCCTTCCTCTTCTCTCTGCACACCTTTTACTTCAGCCGGAGTAGAAGCTGTCTGACTGGCTTCTGCCCCAAATGAATCCGGAATACCATCGCCATCTTTATCGTATGCATCTATGATTCCGTCTCCGTCAGTATCCCAGGCATCAATTATTCCATCGCCATTAGTGTCGTATCCTACAACTCCCGGTCCTAACAGCGTCTTGTCAGGCTCTCCATCACCATCGGTATCAAAAGAATCAGCCTTCCCATCGCCATCAGTATCCCAGGCATCTGTTATACCGTCTCCATCTGTGTCCCACTGGTCTGGCACACCATCACCATCGGTATCTGCCCCATCCCCCGGAGTTGTACCTCCCGGTGTTCCAAATAGATCTGTAGAAGAATCTGTTGTCGTTTGTGCTGTCTCTCTTGTAGCTCCCTGTACATCAGCTTCGTCTCCTTCTTTCTCACACAGGGATAAAAGATCTTCTTCATCTACTGTAGACAGAACATATACGTTTTTATCTTCTCTGGTCTCATCTACAACCACGTAGAAATAATTGCCGGCATCAGTAACAAAGGTATAGAAATACTTGCCATTGTCATCTACACTGTCTACTTCTGTTCCATTTCCATCAGGAGTAAGCGGATCTCCTGTCCCGTTTCCTTTGGCTGTTCCATTATTATCAGCATTATCCGAGGGTGATTCTGGAAGGGTTGAACTTCCTTCTGTGTCTGCCTCTGGTGGAACATTTGCATGTACTGTGATATGGCTGCCAAAAGAAAACACGCCACATAATGCAATTGTTACAGCTAACAGAACTGCTTTTGATACTGCTTTTTTCATTTGACTGTCTCCTCCTTCTTGATTAGTCCCAGAACATCATCTAGGGACATATCCCTTTCTTTTGCTGCTTTTAATAAAATACCTGCTGTAGCAGCATCCTTCTTTATCTGAAGGTCCCTTAACTGACTGTTCTTCTTGTCATATGCTTCCTTTGCCTTACTAAGCTTCTTTTGCAACACATCTTTCTTTTTGCTGACTTCCTCTATTTTTTTGTCAAGGTCGTCTATTTCACTCATCATGCTTAGAATCTTTTCTTCTTCGCTCATAACCCCTCCTTATCTGTAAGTGTCTTTGATTCTGGCAAACGTGTAAAAATGTGATGTCCAGTAATTTGTTGTAATATTTGTGATTTTGATTGGATCTCCACAGTGGATCATCTGATTATTTCCAAGGTAGATTCCCACATGAGAAGCTCCTATTGTGTCATATGTACCCTGGAAAAATATAAGATCTCCTGGTTTTGCCTCTCCTGCAGTAACAGGATCACAGAATGTTTTCAGCATTACATTTGCAGAAGTCCTGGGAAAAGTTGCAACTCCTGATGTATTCATGACCCAATAAACAAATCCACTGCAGTCAAATCCGCTTGCTACGGTAGAACCTCCCCAGTGATATGCCCTTCCCAACTGTGTTGAAGCCACATCATAGATTAGCTGCGCTTCTGCATCAGAAAAGGATAAATCCGCTTCTCCATAGATAGCTACATACTCTTCCGGTTCATACTGGTATTTGTAGATGTCATCTCTAGCTTCATTTCCACCGAAAAGATAGTCTTTTTGGCCCGATGTGCTTTTATACAGGTCATAGAACCTTTTCTGTTCTTCTGTGGCTAAATGGGCCTTTAAAACGTCATCCAAGGGCTTTGTATTAAGGTCTGTGTGAAATATTGCATAGCGATATGTACATGCCGTGGACTGCCAACTACTTCCATTCCAGTAGTAAGTAATCTTTGCTTCTGAATCGTAGTATGTACTGGTCCTCTGCTCTATTGTCTCGTATTGGCTTAATGTAAACGCTTCCTCATAGATATTTTTAAGCTCTGTCTTTATGGCATCTGTCAGCTCATAATCTCCATATTTTGCAGTAAGGTAAGATGCTATCAGATTTCCGTCATGCTTTATCTTCGCAGTCAGAGCATCCTTGGTCTTTAATTCTCCATCAAGGCTGTACTGGTACTCATTAAATCCGCCACCATCTGATGCTGTTGGGTGATTAATCTCCGTATCATTTATGGCTTTTTTATCTGCCTTCTCTTCTTCTACGACAACCTTATTGCTAAGAAGAAGCGT
>NZ_FOER01000051.1:0-3526 GCF_900110805.1 Butyrivibrio sp. TB
TGTTGATTGTCAAGTAAAATTGACCCACTTTTATACTTAAATCTGACCCACCTTAAAATCAAAACTAGCGATTTTAGAGGTGGGTCAGATTTATTTCTAAATCCCGATTTTTACACTGTGAATTGACCCGCCCATTAATGAGTTATTAGCGTATATCCAGCATCTATAAGTGCTGTTTTGTCTATTGTCATGGATCTGTTTAGCGTATCCAGCATCACATATCTACTAAGTTCCAGAAGTCTGTCGCCAAGTAGCTCTTTTATTAGCCTGTCCATAGCATCTGATTTAGGCATAGCCTGCGCTGTCTTTACTAAAACTTCTTTTTGCTGTTTTTCTTGTGAACATAATTCATCCATTGACATAAAAATATCATCAGCATTTTTTTCACAAAAACCAGCATTGAATCTATCAGTAGTGGCATCATACGCCAGTGTATCGATAGTCTTCATTCTGGATAAAGTTGAGCCGGGATATTTGATCCCGTATTTATCCTTAAGCTGCTTATATAGCGCATCTTTTCCATAGCTATTATATATACCAGCAAGCTCTGGAAGATTTTTATCTTTCACTTTAACCATGATAGTTCTCCTCTATCCTCTATCGGACCTAATATAGACTCAATATATGCATCCATTTCTTTTGCACGTTTGTGAGCGTCTTCAATCCTGACATTAGCTTCATCCAAAAGATGATATTCTTTGAGAACACGTTCATAGACTTTGAGTTTAAAGAACATCTCATGTTTTTCTCTTTTTAAGCTGTTGATAGTATCCTCACCTCGCAGCTGTGCAAGATATTCTTCCTGTTCTTCGGGTGACATTTTGCTTAGTGTTTCACGAATTTCCTGGTCTTCTCTATAAACATCAAGAAAATCAATGTAGTTGCCATGACCATCTTCAGCCAGACAACCATTTTCGTGTACACTGTTGCCGGAAGCGACCCATTCACGCAGGGCTGTCCTTTCTTCTTCGTTCATCTCTGTATTCTTTTCGTATTCCTTCAGCTCTTCCTCAAGAAAGCGCTGTCTTTCGTCTAGTTCGTTCATCTATTCTGTACCTTTCTGTTTTTTAATACTTATTTTTGACCCTTTGACACGATAACTGTCTCCCGTTATACTTAGCACGTGGCAGTGATGTAGCAGACGATCCAGTATGGCTGTAGCTGCAAGCTGGCCTGTAAATACTTCATCCCATCTACCCATTGGGAGATTAGTGGTGATTATGAGGGAGCTTTTTTCGTATCGTTGGCGAATGATCTGGAAAAACATGCTCTCTCTTTCTTTGTCCATTTTTATGTATGAAAGCTCATCTATTATCAACAGTTCGATGCGATTAAGCCTGTCCAGGACTTGTTGCAGGTTTCCTGCAAGCATTTCATCATAAAGCTTGTCTACCAATTCTTTGGCATTCACAAAAAGAACCTTTTTTCCCTGTTTACATGCATTTCTGCCAATCCCTGTAGCAATCATGCTTTTTCCAACTCCGGGCGGACCTATAATGATTATGTTTTCATGATTATGCAAGAAAGTCAGCCTTCCAAGTTCATCTATCTTGCCCTTATCAAGACACGGATTAAAGCTGTAATCGATGTCATCAAGAGATGATTCACTGTCAAATCCAGCTTTAAGCAGAAGCTTCTCAGTTCTACGAATTCTTTTGCCATTATCTTCAAGCTCTAAGAGCCGTAACAAAAAGTCCATATATCCAAGTGATTCCTGCTTGGCTTCTTCGATGATGTCTCTGTACTGAAGCCGCATATCAACAAGCTTGAACTGCTTCATCTTTGATTCGATATATGCGCTTTTTTGTTCTGTATCGTTAAACATTCAGAACCTCCTTCGCATACTCTTCATAATAGCTACAGTCCCTGGTCAGTTCAGCCTGTACACGTGCAACGGCTCCATCTGCATTCTCTATCTTGGCCTTATCACTTTTATGCATCTTTCTTTCTCCCGCATTGTATTCTCTTAGCATAGTTTTAAAAGATTTGATATCAAGCTTATCTTCATCAATAGCCATTCCAATGAACCTGTCCAGTGTTTCATCATCATACAGATCTTGCAGTTCCATGATCCTTCTTGCGTGAAAAGTCGGCTGATCAAATCTTTTACCGGCCAGTTCAAGATAAGACTTCCCATTACTGAAACGTGAGGTAAAATCTCTTCTTATCTGTGGAATTGACGTCGATACTTTCTTTGCTATTGCCTCATAATGATCGGGATTGGTCCGTATAGCATGCTGTCCATAGAGTATTTCCTGATGCTGGATGAAATGCCCCTGAGAGTCATAGATCATGATCCTAAAACCATAGATCAACCTGCAAAATACATGTTTCCCAACATATTTAACGGGAACACTGTACTTATTACCACCCATACTAAGATAACTGTCAGGGCTGATCCTTCTTCTAAACATGCTGCTTGCGAAGTAGTGTTCTTTAGGTAATGGTTGCAACGTGGCTTTTTCTTCAATCAGGTAATGCTGGTTTGGAATTCTCTTTGTTGTGGAATGTTGTTCATTGCACCATTCGTTGATAAATGACTTTCCTCTGGAATTGAGATCTTCCATGCTTGCAAAGCTATTGCCCTTTATGAACTGTTCTTCTATGAAGTTAAATGGTCTTTCGATCTTTCCCTTTTTACGTGGCCAGTAACAAGGGCATGCGTTTAACTCCACTCCAAGATGTGTAGCCATCGCCAAAGCGTGTGGATTGTACTTTATTTCCTCTTCAGACCTTGGGTTGTTCCTGATGACAAATGCTTTGGGATTGTCGATCAGGAGTTCGAGTGTCACACCTCCCAGCTCGTCAAACAGTTCTTGGACGGCCTCATATATTGCATCAGCATCTTCCCTCAAAGAGAAACAGATCACCTTTTTTCTTGAGGCTGCAAGTATCATGGCAAAACAGTAAACGGTCTTATATTGGTTGCCAATAAGTACTTGATATTCGCTCCAATCAAACTGTGCCTGGTCTCCAGGCGGACTCTCGTGCCTTGTTGTTGCCTTCCGGCTTATGCCACCAACATCTTCATCTACTCTCTTTAAGTAATAGTAGACAGGGCCTATGCTTCCCGTGTAGCCACGTTTCTTGAGTTCTCTGAATATCCTTGTACCATTAAAGCAAAATGGTTCACATCGCCAGGCAATGATCTGCTCTTTAAATGGATCTATCTTGGAACTGTAACTTTTCCGGCTATATACCGGAGGCTCAGTCTTTTCCAAGAGACGCTTGACGGTGTTCCTTGATATCCCGAGAAGAGAAGCTGTAGCTCTTTTGGACTTGGTCTGCTTATAAACTTGATGTACAGCTACCCAGTCTTTCAAATCTTTCACCTCTTTTCCTCCTTCCATATGTGATCACATACGGAAAGAATTCTATATAACATCTAAGAGGTGGGTCAATTCTAAGTATTAAATTTTCAAGGTACAGTGTATAATCGAAATGGATTTATACCTCATATGGCTCATCACTAGGTGGGTCAGCTTTAAGTATTAAATCCGGGTCAATTTTAAGTGTAAATCAACAC
>NZ_FOER01000043.1:0-13866 GCF_900110805.1 Butyrivibrio sp. TB
ACGGGATCTTCCCGTTGATGCATAGAAATGATTTCTAAAGGAAATCGGAATAATTTCATCAAGATCGATATAGGTTTCTAATAGAGACAGAAATGCAGGCTTGTCATTTTCAAATTTATCCTGGCAGTCTGAATAAATATCAGCCAAAGAAAGCTGTTTGTATGGTATCATATATATCAGAATAACTCCTTTCTTGAGTGTTGGTAGGTAGTTTTTGGACAACTCTATTTTACCATATCCGGTGAGGGGTTATTCATTTTTATTGCAATAAAAATGCCGTATTTATGCGGCTTTTGGCGTTTCGCAAACGCCTAATATAATTAAAAATGGGAGGAGTTACTTATGAAAAAAGTAATCAATGGGGTAATCTCACTTGCCCTGGCTGTATCACTTACAGCCTGTTCCGGCGTCAAGACCGGAAACTCAACTCTGGACAATGCACTAAGCTATGATGATGCTGTTTCGGAGCTTGACACTTTTGTAAAGGATATCAAACCTACTACTGTATCACCAAGACTTGACGTAGATATGTCAGAAGCATCAGTAGCTGATTCACTGGCAGATATTGATACCTTTGAGATGATGCTGACAGGCAGCGGAAGCATTAACATCGAAATCGCTGCACCTTCAGAGTTCTCCGGTAGCAGTTATCCGGATGAATGGCTGGTAGCTGTAGGGCAGAACTTCAACAAGGAAGGCTATACTATCAATGGCCAGAGTGTAAGCGTCTCTATAAGGAAGATTTCTTCAGGTGAGACTCTTACTTACATAACAGAAGGCGGCTACAAGCCCGATGTATACATACCTTCTAACTACATGTGGGGAGATATGCTTAATGCAAGCGGTGTCAACACCACTCTCCTTGCTGACAGACTTGCAGGTAATACCGCAGGTATCCTTTTGTCCAAAGATGTATATGATACATATTCAGAAAAACACGGCGAAGTAACTGTAGACGGCATACTTCAAGCAGCCATCGAAGGTGATCTTGTATTCGCTTATACTAATCCATATACATCTGCTACAGGTATGAACATCCTGTGCTCCATGCTTCACTCTTTTGATCCTTCTGATCCTCTTTCAGAAAATGCAGTATCCAAGCTTGTAGAGTATCAGAACAATGCGCCAACTGCAGCATATACTACTTCTATACTCAAGGCTTCTGCAGAAAAAGGTATCATCAATGCCATGGTTATGGAGAAGCAGACCTATATCAACACAGCTGACCTTAAAAACTACGTATATACTCCTGCAGGTGTACGCCACGACCATCCTGCCTATGCCTTCAGCTGGACAGAAGGTGACAGACTTGAAGCTGCTAAGATGTTCATAGATTATTGTCTTACTGATGAAGCTCAGAAGATGGCTACTGACAGAGGTTTCAATCTTGATGATGATTACGTATCTGAAGATTATGGTATGACAGGTTCTGATTATCTCTCTGCACAGAAAGTATGGAAGACCAACAAGAACGGATCAAGACCCACAATCGCAGTATTCGTCACTGATATATCAGGCTCTATGAATGGTACTCGTATCAATTCACTTAAGGATTCACTTCTTAATACGATGCAGTATATTGATTCCAGTAACTATGTAGGACTTGTAAGTTATAGTGATGATGTATATATAAATCTTCCGGTTGCCAAATTCGATAATACTCAAAGAGCATATTTCAGCGGCGCTGTCAAAGATCTTAATGTAGGCGGTCAGACTGCTACCTACGATGCAGTTCTTGTAGGACTCCAGATGCTCCTTGATGCCAAGAAAGATGTTCCTGATGCTAACTGTATGCTGTTTGTATTGTCAGATGGTGCTCAGAATGCCGGATACAGCTTAAACCGTATCACTCCTATCGTAGGCGGACTTGGAATATCTGTATATACAATCGGTTATGAGATGAGCGATTCAGACAAAACTCAGTTAAAGAGCCTTTCAGAGATCAATGAAGCTGTCTGTATAGATGCTGATTCAGAAGATATTGTCAATGAACTTAGAAATCTGTTCAATGTAAATATGTGATATTTTCTTTAGTGTTTGTTCAAGACAATTATTTTAAATTATCCTGTTGAGATTTGCTATAAGCCTTATCTCAACAGGATTTTTTCTTTAACCCAAAAGCGTAGCTATATCAAGTATTGCAATTAGGTCATCTTCTTTTTCTTAAGATCAGGAGTGGTGAGGCTTCCTGTGTTTCCATTAAAGCTTCCGAATGTAAACACCCTTGCAGGTGAAAGGATCATTCCAATAATAATTCCAATAAGAATCAGACAGATCGCGATAAGTTTGATCTCCTTTGCGCTGCACTTGCCTGCTTCAACTTTAGAAATATAATCTTTGATCAACGTAGTTTCCTCCATTTAAATTCATATTGCAATTCATATAACTCTAAAATAATATCATAAAAATTACATTCTTACTCATATTATCATTCTTTGAAGACAACAATTCGCTCTGGTACATCTACTAATTCGGCTACAATCGGTTCACTCAACGTCTATTATTACGACTTCTGGATGATTGAAAAATCTTGGATAAGGCATTCTTTCACGGCAAAGGCCTCTGCTTACAACCATATCTGTACCATTTGAAAGCTCATATAAGCCGTCAACATATTTTGGAAAACGCCCCTGATTTGGGGAAACAACGCCTACTCCTGTAAAAGGGATCCTCCACTGTCCTCCATGAGCATGTCCGCATACTACAAGGTCATAATCATAGCCTGCGTATACATCGACAAGTTCAGGTCTGTGCGACAACAAGATCTTGTAGCTATCCTGGTATTCCTCACCACAATCCGTCGCTTCTAACTGCCTGATCCAATCATCCATAGTCATGTATGTTGGATCATCAACTCCTGCTATCACAATGGTATTTCCATTAACCTCGATGGCAGAATACTCTCCCTCCAAAGCCGTTACATTATTTGCTTCAAGGTATTCTTTTATCTCATCCTGCCTGCCGCTCCAGAACTCATGATTGCCTGTAACATAGAAACATGGATATCTGTCGCAGACACCTTCTATGAAGAGCCTTGCGTTCTTTTCGCTAAATTTGTCATCAAAGATATCACCGGACATCAGAATAATGTCCACATTCTCATCATCTATCATCTTGATAAGCTGCGACTGGTTCCTGCCATAATAGCAGGAATGAAGATCTGTTATAAGCGCAATCCTGATGGGAGTATCAATCTTATCATTTCCGCTGACTGTTATGTGCTCGGTAACAGGAACTTCGAACCAAAATATAATTGCCAACAAGGTTACTATTACTATCAGTATAATTTTCTTTATCATATAACTTTTTCCTTTTCTGTCTCGTTCATGGCATCTTCATGAAAACCAAATTCCCACTCTAAGAATCTCACTAAACAATCCGATCCTTATATGGTGTCACACCTACATCATTATAATATAGTAAACAGCTATCCGTTTACAATCAATCTCGATTGTAAGACGCATGATTCCCAGGTATAATAACTGATATCGTTTTTTAACAAAAAATATTTTTTTAGTAAATGATAATACCGCATCCATAGAATTGCCAAAAAGCTTGGCTTTGAACAATCAAAAAAGATGATCCGCTGGATGTGGACATAAGAAAGGATGATCACATGAGAATAATTTTTATTGGTAACAGCCATACATATATGAATGATATGCCGCAGCTCGTAAGCGAGATGATTGAAAGCGCAACCGGCGAAAAGTGCGAAGTAGTAATGCTGGCATATTCTGCCAGATCTTTAAAATGGCATATGGGCGAAGAATACTTTTCTGAGAGGTTCAACATTCTTCATGGAAAATATGACTACTGCATAATTCAGGAGCAGGCACATCCGATGACTGACGAAGCAGATACAATAGCCTACGCTGCAAGGATCATAGAACTGTGCAAAAAAGCTAATACTGTTCCTGTCATATTTGAAACCTGGGCAGAGAAAGTAAAGCCTGAGAACCAGACTGAAATGAATCGAAGATATCAGAGCCTTGCAAAGGATCAAGGTGCATTACTTGCTCCAATTGGAGAAGTTTGGAGCTCTGCTATGAAGGAGCTTCAGGATTCCTTGGGCGCAGACCTGTACTACCGCGATGGGGAGCATGCATCTGCAATCGGCGACTTCCTTGTTTCAATGGTACTTACCAAGCTAATAACTGGAAAGCTCCCATCGGAAGACTTCTTAAAAGCATATGATTTTACTATACCAGATCAGAACTGGTTCCCTGTAAAAGAAGATATCGATAATGAAATAGTTTCGATATCTAAGGATGTCGCAACAGTTATTAGAAAGCATGTTTCTGCTCATGCTGCTCTCCCTTTTGTAACAAAAAACTAATTATAAGTTGCAATAATAATAATCCCTCACGGCGCAGATGCCGCAAGGGATTATTATTCACTATACAAATATTAAGATTTATCCTTTTTAAGCTGTTCCAATTCTCTTTTAAGAACTTCTAATTCCTCGGCCATCTGCTGACGCTCTTTTTCGCTTTCCTTTATTTCCTGAGCCATCTGCTGACGCTTTTCTTCGCCTTCCTTTATTTCCTGAGCCATCTGCTGACGCTCTTTTTCGCCTTCTTTCAAGCCCTCAGCCTTGCCTTCACGAAAAACTTTAAAATCAGGTAAATCCAGTACTTTTCCACCCATAATTCCACCTACCTTCTCCTGAACCTTTTCATGATTCATAGATGTTTGTAAACAACCTTATGTGTCAATCTTATGATATCCTTCGTAATTTGATTAAATATGAACGAGCCAGCACACTAGCTCTCCAAAACTTTTTCGTCTAACAGAAAATCAAACAAATCTATTGTTAATACACCCTCATCGTCATATGTAGGATTGAGGCCAGTCTTAGCAACTACTATTTTCTTAAATGAATCATCGATATAGTATAGACTCTTTTTCTCTTGCGTCTGCTTCTCTTCTGACTCCATCGATAAAGCAGATTGAATGTAAAACTTCTGATCTCCTTTTGTTGCTATAAAATCAACTTCTAACGCTTTCTTTGCATATATTGGCTTACCATTTACATCTATACGATCAGTTTTTTCATTGATAGTTACCTCTCCAACATCAACATTAAAACCTCTATATCGCAACTCATTATACAGAATATTCTCCATAATATGAGTTTCTTCAATCTGTCTGAAGTTTAATCTGGCGTTTCTTACACCCACATCTTCAAAGTATAATTTGAATGGAGACCCGATATATTTTCGACCTTTGATATTATATTTATTTGCTCTTGAAACGACAAAGGCATCCTGAAAATAATCAATATAATCAATGATAGTGTCCCTAGTAATACCTTTATCTAAGTTTGTTTTAAATGTATCTGTTATCTTCTTTGCATTAACCGGGCTACCAATCATAGAGGCTAGAATGTTGAATGTATCGCCAAGCTCTACTTTTTTCTTAATTCTGTTGTGAGTAATAATATCTTTTAAGTATGTTTCTTCACAAAGGTTTTTAAGATAAGTATATTTTTCTTCCTCACTTCGCATTTGTGCAACAAGAGGAATTCCACCTGTTACAACGTACTCTCTCCAAGCCCTTTCCGGAGACAATTCTGTTCCTTGCATGTATTCTGAAAAGGCCAATGGTAATACATGTACTACTGTCCCTCTTCCCTTAAATTCAGTTGCAATATCTGATGATAAGAACTTAGAGTTAGAGCCAGTAACATAAATATCGTAATTGGTATGTCTTAATAGGCCATTAAGGGTTCCAACAAAATTATCAAGCAATTGAACTTCATCTAGTAAAAGATAGAAATTATCTTTATCATTGGTTTTGTCTTTTATATATGCTCTAAACTTCTTTGCATTAACAAAAAGCATATCTGGTTTTTGTCCAATTTTAGTAGACTCTTCTGGAATGTATGCATCGAGTAAATCTATGTCTTCGTCGGAATCAAAGGCGAAGCGAATAATATTAGTACTTGGAACTCCCAAGTTCAATAGATACTTATAATAAAGCTCATTTAGCAGATACGATTTACCTGCTCTTCTGGCTCCTGTTATGACCTTTATAAGTCCGTTCTGCTTTCGCTCTATTAATCGATTTAAATAAAGATTTCTAGAATACTCCATATATAACCTCACTTTTGCAAAAATCTTTGAATTTTGTCGATTACATTATATCATTATAGACATAAATTCACAACTTGTACTCGATAAAAATCAAAGATCTTTGAATTTTGTCGAGTATGAGTTGTGCGTTGCAAGTGATGTATACATATATTTTTTAATCAGGCTGTTGCCACATCGATGATAGTGCAGTTGTAATTGGCAAAAAAGTTTTTGCCCACTTTAATATGTATTCCGTAGTCGCTGTAAAACGGTGGATTAATAAAAGTATGGCGTGACCATACTTGTTGATTTTAACGTTAGCGTTTTTGATATTTTTGCAATATCGCAAACGTTAAACTTGATTCTGATGCTTAGCTTTGATAACATATGAATGAAAACACCTTCGAAAGGAATAATGATATGGATTGGTACCCTCGAGAAAACTACTTGAAAAAGATCCGCGACTTTTATCATACGACTGACATTATCAAAGTGATCACTGGAGTCAGAAGATGCGGAAAATCCTGTCTCATGGAGACGATTGCTTACGAACTTAAGGAATCCGGAATTCCGGCGGAGAATATTATTTATTTTGATCTCGACAGCAAAGACTACAACAAGATCCTGAAGCCGGAACAGCTGGAACAATTGATCGAATCGGTTTCTGCAATAAACGGTACAAAGTATCTTTTTATCGATGAAGTACAGAATGTAAAAGGGTTTGAGACTGTACTAAATGGATTTCGCGGAACTAACGAATGGTCAATCTTCATTACCGGCTCAAATTCATATCTTTTAAGTGGTGAGCTTATGACAAAACTCACCGGAAGATATATCGAATTTGAAATGTTCCCACTCTCTTTCGAGGAATATGAAGACATTAAAAAGTTCTACGGAAAAGAGATCGCACCGGATCGTCAGGAAGAGTTACAGAACTACATATTGGAAGGCGGATTTCCCAGAACGATCCTTCTTGATAATATGGCTGCAAAACGTAGATATGTACAAAGCGTTATCGATGAGATCTTTGAAAAAGACATCAGAAGAAGATTGAAAATCCGCAATAAAAGCACTTTTGAAACTGTTCAAAAATATATCATTAATAATTTCGGTGCAACAACAAGCCTGAAAAGTCTTAAGAAAGCAATTGAGAAAACCGGGACCCCAATCAGTGAGGCAACAATAGCACGATATATCAAAGCCTTACTGGATGCTAAGATCCTATATGAATGTCCAAGGTTCGACATGAAATCGAAAAAATCCTTAAGCGGAGAGAAAAAATACTACCTGTCCGACACCGGGTTTTATTATGTCCAAAACACCGATAATAGGATAAATTTCGGTCCCGTCCTTGAAAACATCATATATATATACGCAAGATCCCACGACTATTCTGTAAGTGTCGGAAGGATTGGGAAACTGGAATGCGACTTTATCCTAAGGGACAATGAGATGCGTTATTCCTATGTACAGGTTGCTTATACAATAGCACTGTCCAAAGATACAGAAGACCGCGAATACAAACCTCTTGAATCTATAAAAGACAATTACCCTAAATATGTTGCCACTGTAGATTCGCTCCTTCAGAAGCGCAATGGTATAGAACACATTAATCTTGTGGACTTCATGAGAAAAGGTAAAAACTTCTAGTGTTTTAACGTGTGCGTTTTTGACATTACATCAATTTCGCACACGTTAAATGCTTATATTGGAAGAATCTCCGCTTCATCATGATCTTTCCAAAATACTCTGAGACACCCTGCAACTCTGCCGGAATCATTCCAACCAAAAACATGGATCGCATCCTGGTCACTATCGTCTAGATCCTGATATACACAGTCCTGCTCTACTACAAAAATCTCAGCTCTGGTTTTTAATATCTCATAAAGCTCTGTGGTGCTGAGCTCTTTAAAATGCTTTATTACAAATTCCATCAGTAAATCTTCTCAACCTTTTCCGTAATCCCATACTGATGCATAAAATCAGCGATTTCTGCATCGCTTCTTACAAGCATCACTTCCTCAAAAACCCCGGTATGAATATCCTGAAAACCGGCTACCATTTCACCATTACAAATACTCGCTCTAATAACCGGCTTCTTATTATCCTTGTCATAGGTTAGCTTTTCAGGCTTCTTCTTGAAAAACATTCTACTCATCCCCCTATTTAAGCGTTACGGTTACATCCTTATTTACAAGCAAATGTCATCATGTGCTTTTACACTTTATACAAAGAGTCAGGTACCTGATCCGGCTGCTGCCCATCGTGAGCCTTCCACGCACATTCTGTCAGCTCCATATTAGTAAACACTGCCTTAAAGCTTGAGTCTTCCGGACTACAAGCATATATACCAAAAGAAATCTTCCCCGCACCTTCCCACATATGGCATACTCTCATCTGAGAAAATTCTAATCCATCGTAAGAGCATTCAATGCAGTAATCATCCTCTCTTCTACTGAATCTGTACCACATCTCTCTGACATCTGCAGGAATTGCAGTAGTAGCCCAGTCAGAATATCCATGATTAGTAACAACAGATCCAAGATGCTGGAACTTATCATTTTCATACTCAACGGAAGCCTTAAGCCAATTCTCTGAATCAAGATACATGACTATACCGCACTGATCAAAACGATGATGGCTGTCTGTAAAATCAGTCCTAACTATAAATGAAAAGAACTTTTCTTCTGTATCCATCTGAAATACAGGCGCATTGTCATTTCGAAAATGGTAATAAGTCCTCTGCCAGAGATCTGTATGCGGCATTGTTGTTACTTCTATACTATTTTCATTAATCTGAAAATCTTTTGGCTGTCTGAGCCATTTCATTTTATCAATCATAGTACAATCCTCTTTTACTCAGCGAAACCTCGCTCTACAATGTCATTCCAGGCTTCCTCATCTATTAGTTCATCCTTGAAAAGTTTTTTCCTGTCATCCTCTGTAATAGTACGAATAACCCTGCATGGATTACCTGCAGCGATACTCCAGTCTGGAATATCTTTGGTAACAACGCTGCCTGCGCCTACAACAACATTATCTCCAATAGTAATTCCGGGACAAATCACTGTATTGCCGCCAAGCCAGACATTATCGCCTATAGTAATTGCTATTCCATACTCATATGCTGAATTGCGAGTGGTTGGATATACCGGATGCCCTGCTGTATATATAGCAACATTAGGCGCCATCTGACAGTTATCACCTATACTGACTGTTGCCACATCGATGATAGTGCAGTTGTAATTGGCAAAAAAGTTTTTGCCCACTTTAATATGTGTTCCATAGTCGCAGTAGAATGGTGGATTGATAAAAGCACCTTCTGATCCCGGAAGAAGCTCTGCAACAACTTCCAGGATCCCATCAAAATCGCTCCTATCCATAAAATTCAGTTTCTGCAATATCTTTCTGCACTTCTTCTGTTCATCCATTACAGAATCATCAGAAATATAAGCTATCTCTTTATCACGACGTTCTAGATTATTCAATGTTACCCCTCCAACAATTATCAATGCTTGATCAGATCTTCCTGTAATTATCATATCTATCATTTTGGAAAAAACAATAAGTCTCCCACTATGCAAACGCCGCGTAACAATGCCTAAACAAAGAAAAGCAGATGCAACATTGTTACTGTAGGCTTTTTTCTAAATATATGCCTAAGAAATGATACTAATCACCCAATCAATCAGACCAGCAGATTCATTAACAACTAGTTACTGCCAGATACCTGTCTTGCCACAAATCTATACCTGTTTTCAGTTTCTTCAACGCTTCTGAACCAGCCATGTTAACACAACACGGTACTTTAGTTCTGACAAGTCTTCAAGATATCTTCGTCATAACCATATTTCTCGGCATTTTTAACGATATGATCATAGCAAGCACGCAGCAAAACACTTACCGTTGTAAGACGCTGCTGTCCATCTATTACAGAAAACCTCGAAACATTTCCAGAGGTTGCCAATTCATTTTTCAGAATGATTGACCCGAGAAAATGGTTCTGATTTCTACTGGTTAGATTTGATAGCAACTCACTCCAGTTATCGTCATCCCACACATATGCTCTCTGAAAGAATGGAATATCGTAGTAACTTGGTGTTGCTAAAAATAAAATGACTTGTCTTCTGCTCTCATAGCCTAATTCCTCTCATATTGCATCCGTATCAAATATTCTTGTACTTATCTATATCCAGCCCTTCCCTCCTGGCCATTTCAATAAGTTTCTCGTTTGATGCATCCTGAACATCACACATTTTCATGAAGCCAAAAACTCCGGAGAATACAGCACTCTGCGCGCCGTATTCGGTCATAAGGTCATTGCGAAGTCTTTCAAAATCTATATTCTCAGACATAATATACCTCTACTCATTATATCAAATTTATAGGAAAAGCATTTCATTGTTACCAGCTCTATTTAATATCCTTTAAGTCTTCAAACTTCATCCTCATAGTAGGATTATCTTTTGTTAGTTTCTTCACACTAACATCCTCAACCTTGTTAGTTGCTATACGAAGCTGGTTGTCAGAACCTAATAATTCTTTCTTCACCTTTTCAAGATGCGTAATCGTCTTATCGATTTCCTCAATTGCCTTATCAAAGTGATTATGTGCAATATCATAGTTCCTACTGAAATCATTTTTGAATTGCAGCAACGAATCCTCGAAATTAGAAATATCAATATCTTGGTTTCTAATAACTTCAAGCTCCTGTTTGTACATAAGCGCATTCATGGCTGCGTTACGAAGCAGAGTAATCATTGGAATGAAGCACTGTGGACGAACAACATACATTTTCTCGTACTTATAGGATACATCAACAATGCCACCATTATAGAGTTCACTATCTGATTCCAGTAATGATACCAAGACAGCATATTCACAGTTTTTCTCTCTGCGATCCTTATCCAGTTCTTTGAAAAAGTCTTCATTCTTATGCTTTGTAGCTGTGGTGTCCATCTCATTTTTCATTTCAAACATAATAGAAATAATTTCATTCCCATACTCATCTAATTCTCGATAGATATAATCGCCCTTTGAACCAGAACGAGCATCGTTGTCTTTTTCAAAGTATGCATTAGGGAAAGCAGTCGCTCTAAGCTGATTAAACTGAATCTCACAATGCTGCTCTAATGTTTCTCCAACCATCTTTGTTGACATCTTAGTTTTCATATCCTTATAAAACTCTATCTGACGGTCTTTTTCTTCTAGGAGAATCTGGGCCTTTTCCTTTTCAGATTGAAGTTCTTTTTCAAGATCATGCTTTTCATCCTCTGCTTCTTTCACAGCTTTAAGAACCGCAATCTCCTGCTTAGACTCAGCACCTTCGACTTTACTTTGAAGTTTCTGATTGTCGTTTTCCAATTTTTTCTTATCATTCTCAAGCTTGTCCATCTGTTTTCTAAGCTTTTCAATTTCTTTATCATGTGATTCTTTAAGTTCAAGAACGACCTCGTTACGCACTGCATCGAGCTCCAGCTGGTGTTTTTCTGCCATAGTAGTTTCTAACTCTAATAATCTGCTATTAACATCCTTATTAAATTCTCTGTCTCTTATTTGACTTACAATTGAGCTAAGCTCCGCGTCATCAACTGTAAATGCCTGACCGCAATGTGGACACTTTAATTCTGCCATAGTAAATCTCCTCCTTGATTATCATAAAAATCTATTATTAGTTACTTTTTATAACAGCTTCTTTTGAAGTTTGTCTTAGAAAGGATTCGGCCAGCTGATCTCCTTTATATTCCCCTACTAGCCTAGTTGCTCCATGAGAATAGAGCTTCGAATTTCTACTATCCAGAGGAAGGATCATTTCATTCAAAATTCGATTAATATGAATAACACTATCAAACAAAAGACAATTTAAAAGAGGCTATACCGCTAAAGGAGACAACCACAAATCAAATAAGAGATACACAAACAACACAAACACAACTGCTGTATAACCTCTTTTAAATTGCCTTTCTTTTTCTTCCCTGTTCTTTATATATACATAGTACAGCCCTCAGTTCATTCTTATTCCGAATTATACTTGTTATTTCTCCTATTTCCTTTAAAATAAAGATATATACTGTTTTTCAGAGGTGGATCATGGCAAAAAACGATTACAAGCAAATAGTGCTCAAATACCTTTTACAACACTCAAATGAAGAAATAAAACGAGAAATACTGATTTCAGATACCGGAATCTCTAAATCTAGACTAAGCGAAATCTTAAATTCAATACGGGCTGATGGATATACCATTGTATCGCCCCCAAGGAGCGGTATTCTCATGCTAGAGCAATTAGATAACCAGCTCGTGCTACCTGCAATAAAAGACGCTGACTTAAGACAATGGATCATCATATTCCTTCTTTCAAGATATGGTGCTCTCAGCTTTAGGGATCTGGTTCTTAAAACACTTAGTGTTAAAGACTATGATATGGAATACTCATTAAAGCTTAACAATAGAAAAGTCTATGACGATAATAGCCTAATTAAATCCATAAGATCAGAATCAGCTACATCTATTATTGAAGAGGATGATATCGATGTTGCCAATGATTACATCTCCATCACTACTCTGAGAAAAGATTTAAATGCCTTAAGAGATGCTGGATTAGTTTCTATGGAAGAAGGGCAAAAAGTAACTTACAACCTCACTAGCAAAGCTCCATATATTATTCCTATTTCAGGAGACAGCTTATCTGAATTTTGTTTGAAATATGAGGAACATGTTTCTGCTACTTCTGAACTATTGCCCATAAAACAAGCATACAATAAAATTCAAAAAATAATATCTTGGGATGGCTCAAAAAATGAGCAGCGAAGATTCGGAAAAATAAATCAGATTAGTGAATTCCAAATTGAAAGGTTCAACTATTTCATTAGCCATTCATACAAAGATTATCGCATAACGCTTCATTCTGAATATAATGGCAAGGAGCGCCACGATACTGTCTCTGTAGGCTTGCTTTTTTATAGTGTAGAAACAAATTCTTTCTATGCTTTATGCTATAACCACACCCATAAACGTATCGAAGCCGATAGATTAGATTTCATAGATACCATTACAGAAGAAAGCCTGCCCAACAAGATTTTTCATTCGCAAGAATACTATCAAATATACAACGAAATGTTTGGACCAGGCTATTATCCCAAGGTATACCATGTTAAAGTACTGCTCCAAGACTTTGGCAACGTTATTGCCAGATTTCGTAATCTAACAAGCATTAGAAAAGATTCATCTATACGAATAATTGATAATCCTCCCGAAGGTTGTATATACAAATATATATATGAAGACAATGTGCGAGGTTTAGATGACTTTGCGCGAATACTAAGAAGCTTTGGATTATCAGTATTAGCCGTAGAACCTCCAGAGTTGAAAGATAAAATGGAAAAAACTTACACTTGGATTATTGATAAATATGAGAATATGGATGGATTAACGTAAGCGCTAAATTTTCCGGTGGGTAACACATCCACCGCAAAAATATTATTAGGTACAAGGGCTTTTGCCCATAAAATATACCCCAGCCTCGTAGGAGACTGGAGCACCTTGACAATTCACATATGATAAAGATTACAGTGCATCGAAGATTGCATTCTGATGTTGACGATGGAGTTCGTCCAGAGCTTCTTTGCATTCAGGATTCCATGGGCAAAGCTTCTCAAGATCTTCATCGCTAGTTAGAGATGTTGGACATTTCATGAGAAGATATTTCAGATAGTAGTAAACATCAACACCATTAGCTTTAGCTGTCTCAACAATGGAATAGGTAAGAGCACTTGCCTCTGCCCCATCAATA
>NZ_FOER01000023.1:0-81084 GCF_900110805.1 Butyrivibrio sp. TB
GCTTGCCCTTGATGGGTTCTGACAGAAACGCTACGATGTTGTCCCCGACGGTGGGAAGTATTAGCTGTTCTTATCATCTTCACCGTCGGCAAAGCCAAGCAGCGTTTCTGTCGGGTTCGGTCAAGGGTGGCGTACGGTAGCAATTACATTAGTTTAGTACGATGGAAAGTGGACTATTATTGACACTCAAACTTCATGATGATAGCCTAAAATGAGCGGATGAAATTTCGCTTATTCTTATGATGCCAACAAGGCAAAGGCATATCAAGGTTCCTTTAACCCATTAAATCCTACAGTAAATTTACACTGTCCTTGACTTTCATAACTTTGACTGAATCCAGTAGAGTATTATAATTGAATTAATTAAACTTCGCACTTGGGGATGCCGGTCCGTCCAAGTGCGAAGTTTCCATTGAATTAAAATAATGAGGCTTTGTAATGAGGAAAAAAACGGATAATGCGATAACAGAAGGCGTGATTTGGAAAGAGATGCTAAAGTATTTCTTTCCTCTTTTGTTTGGAACTTTTTTTCAGCAGTTATATAACACAGTAGATGCTATCATAGTAGGAAGGTTCGTGGGTTCGGGAGCACTTGCTGCCGTAGGCGGCTCCGCAGCTATGATAGTTAACCTTTTTGTTGGCTTTTTTACAGGCCTTGCATCAGGTGCAACTGTAATAATAGCTCAGTATTATGGCGCAAGAAGACAGGATGATGTGACCAAGGCTGTGCATAATGCAGTAGCTGTGGCACTTGCAGGCGGTGCCATGTTTATGATAGCAGGCTTAGTCCTGGCTCCCTGGGGGATAAAAGTTTTAAATACGCCTCAGGATACAGTTGAGATGTCAGTATTATATCTAAGGATCTATTTTATAGGAATGATACCTAACCTTATGTACAACATGGGCGCGGGGATACTGCGCGCGGTAGGTGATTCCAAGAGACCTTTGATCGTACTTATCCTTGCAACATTTTGTAATATAGTACTTGATATAATCCTTGTTCTTGGCCTTAACCTGGGAGTTGCCGGAGTTGCAGTAGCTACTATAATATGCCAGACAATAAGCGGACTCTTTATACTGTATATCCTGACTCACCTTGATAAGTCTTATAAACTGTATATGTCAAAGATATCTTTTGACAGGAATATACTTGTCAAAACTCTGCATATAGGCCTTCCTGCAGGATTTCAGTCTACAATGTACTCCTTGTCCAATCTTGTAATACAGTCTGCTATCAATTCTTTTGGCAAAAACGCCGTTTCGGCATGGGCAGCATATGGCAAGATCGATGTACTGTTATGGATGATCACAGGATCACTTGGCATATCCGTAACAACATTTGTAGGACAGAACTACGGAGCCGGCAAATACGACAGAGTACGGCAGTCAGTCAGACAAGGCTTTATCATAACCGCTATATTCACTATCATGTTGTCAACTTTTATGTATATCTTCAGAATGCCTCTTTTATCATTGTTTACAACAGATGAGGATGTACTTGCTTTTGGTGATGTTATGATGTGTGCCATGGTGCCGTATTATATACTGTATATAAGTGTAGAGATGTGCTCCGGGGCACTTAGAGGTATGGGCGAAGCTATTATCCCTACTATATTGACGCTAACCGGGGTGTGCCTATTGAGAGTAGCGTGGATCATGTATGCACTTCCACTTAGGAACCAGATAACTACAGTAGTTTACTCATATCCTATTACCTGGACTGTTACATCAGTCATGTTCCTTATATATTACTTTTTTACCTCTGGCAAAAAATTAAAACGTACCCCGTCATTATAACTTTAGCAGCACACAAAAGTACCCTCCTAACCAGATGAAAAGGTAAGAAGGGTACTTTTTTAATTTGTGGAGGTAAGGGGCAGTTGTTTTTTATAACTTCTTATGACTACTTATTGATGAAGCTGTTTAAGAAGGGCTACGAATTCGGTTTTATATGGATCATCGCCTGCAGAGTTCTGCGCACGTGCTGTCGCGTTTTCAAGATTGGCATTTTCTTTATAAGCGCTTGATGAGATTATAAGGGAGCTTTCAACAACTGCTGCTGCAAATGTGAATGATGCAGAGTTATCACCTTCTGATGGTGTTATTACATAGTTAAGTTCTACAGACTTTTCATTATCAGAGTTCTTGCCTTCCGGCTTCTTGTAACGGATAGATAGAGCCAGGATCTCATCAGAATCAGCTTCTGTAGTTGTCTGGACTCCGTTTTGGTATCTAAGATCTGAATCTGATCCTTCACCATCTGCATATACAAGTTCGTATACTACAGTTACATCCTGACCGGCACCAACTTCACCGCCGTCCTTAGTGTCATCTTCAAAATCCTGTGCTGCCATTGTTCTGTTCTCGTATCCTACAAGTCTGTAGGAGCTTATCTGATTAGGATTGAATTCTACCTGAAACTTTACATCCTTGGCTACAGTAACAGTTGATTCTGAAATCTTATCGCACAGAACTCTCTTGGCTTCGCCTAGACAATCGATGTAGAAATAGTTACCATTACCTGCATCTGCAATAGCTTCCATATTGGCATCTGAGTAGTTGCCTGCGCCAAAACCAAGAACTGTAAGGAATACACCGGATTCTTTTTCTGAAGTGATAAGGTCTGTAAGCTCTGTTGCAGATGTAAGACCCAGATTCATATCACCATCGGATGCAATGATGACGCGGTTATTGCCGCCTTCTATAAAGTACTTGTTGGCAATCTCGTAAGCTGCTGTGATTCCTCCGGAGCCGTTGGTACCGCCGCCGTATTGTACGCAGCTATTGTAGGCTGCAGTTAAGGCCTCTTTGATCTGACCTTTGTCAGAGGAACCTTCGATGAGAGTTTCAGATGATCCTGAATATGTAACAACTGAGATAGTATAATTACCGGAGAGCGTTTCGAGAAATGCATTAAATGACTGTACTACAAGGCCTATCCTCTCTTCTTCAGGACTTGACATAGAACCTGAAGTATCTATAAGGAATACGAAGTTGGTTCCTGCATTATCTACCTGAGTCTGATTGGCCTTTACGTTCATAACTAAAAGCCCGTTTTCTGTATTCCAGGGGCAGGTTCCTGTTTCGTAAGTTACGCTGAAAGCTTCCTGTACATCTGATGAGATATTCACAGCATTTGTATTTAGGTTATCATAATCGAAATAGTTGAGCATCTCTTCAACTCTGATGGATCCTTCAGGGATAGTATCAATTGTATATCCGCTATTTACAAGTCTTCTGAAATTGGTATATGATGCCGTGTCAACGTCTGCTCCAAATGTAGAGAGTGCATTATCGGATACGTTTGTGAAGCCGTTTTCGACTTGCTGGGTATATTCTTCTGTATTCATATCCGGTTCTTCATAGGCGTAGCTGTCGGTTTCACAGCCGGATGTATCAGTGCACTCGTTATCGACACAATAATTGCTGGGAGCTTCAACACACTTATAGTCGCTGGCTGGATCTTCAATAATACAAGGACTCATTGTATTATAAGTTTGATCTGTCGCCTGATCATTAGTTGTCTCTACCTGGACGGAAGATGAGCATCCTGCAAGGATCGTGAGAGAAGTTGTCAGTGTTAGAGCTTTTACAAATGTTTTCTTCATAATATATCCTCCATTTATTTATTTGAGATGTGTGCATATACAGGTTTATCTTTTGGGGAAGATGTACAAGCCTATACACCATATCTTTTGTTCGGTACATTTATATAGACGGAGGCATTTTTTTAAGCGTCACATATTAAGTCAAAAAAATTTTGGGCTTTAATTATCATGTTTTTTGGCCGATATATTTAATTAGTAGAGTACTGATTTTAGAGAAAGGACATGGGCGTGCCGGGATTTGATGAAAAACTGAGACTGTCATCAAGACTAGTACAGGAGTTATACCATAAGTATAATTTTAATATGTATGATGATATACCCTATGGCTACGCTGTTTTGAAAGTCATCGAAACAGGTGATGATGATGGCGAGGCTTTCTTTATCTATGCCAATTCGGCCTTTTTGTCCATGACAGACAATGCGGATGTAGATGTCAAAGGCCGCTCTTACAGAGAGGTCATGGGATATCTTAGCAGCAACGTATATACTCATTTATGCAGCGCGGCTCATTGCAAAGAAAAAGCTGTATTTTTTGACAATGTCAGAAAAGATGGTTCATGGTTTGATATTATGGCTTTTGGAACTTTGCAGGATGGATATTGTGCCATGACTTTGTTTGACACCTTTTCTCTTAATGGTAATTCTATAGAAAACGAAGATCTTGCAGAAGCTGACAGAGTTATAGTTAAGACTTCCAAGATGATCCATTCTAAAGATGATGAATTTGATATCAATATTCACAGAGCCTTGAGATTTATCGGAGACTGCCTTAAGTGTGAGAAGTCTTATATCATAGAATATTATCATGGACAGCCGATCATCAGGTACGAGTGGCAAAAAGATGAGAATATAATGGATGACGACTTTGCACCTGAACTTGTGATGGAGAGGATCAGATATGTTGAGCCGCTTATCTGTGAGGGGCAGATTCTTATCTTTGAAGATATAGAGAAGATCCGTAATGAGAGCATGCCTTTATATGAACTTCTGCGCTCAAAGGGCACCAGATCCATGATCCTGGCCCCCTATTATATAGACAGCAGCATAGTGGGCTATTTTATAATAGATAATTATAATGAAAAAAATATACGCGTCGTAAAATACCTCGCTGAGACACTTGCGATAACCTTTTTTGCTGAGATCCATTCAAGACGCCTTGTTGAAAAGCTGACCTTCATGGGAATCCATGACCAGCTTACCAATGTAAATAACAGGAATGCCTTTAATCTGAGAATACAAGAACTTGAAGGCATGGACTGCAGCGTAGGAATCGCATATGCTGATGTTAACGGCCTTAAGATGATTAATGATGAACTGGGGCACGATTCAGGAGATGCCAGGATCATCAAGATCGCTTCGATACTGTCCAGAGTATTCCTTAGAAGGGATGTATTCAGAGTTGGAGGCGATGAGTTCGTAGTTATCGTACCTGATATAAGTAAAGAAGAGTTTGAGACCAAGATAGAATACCTTAAGAAAATATCAAAACAGCTGGAAAACGAGGAATCATCTTCAACTGCAGATATCAGTATGTTCTACTCGCTTGGAAGCATATGGTCGGATACTTGTTTTGAACTTGATGCCCTATTGAAGAAAGCTGATGAATACATGTACGAAGAAAAGAAGAAATATTATAAAAAGGTTGGCCATAGCAGATGATGACATTTTTTAGAATGTTTTTGTGATAGTATACAGGTTTTACAATACGGAAATTAATTTCAGATTGTGAAAAAACTCAAAGTGTGGTACAAAATGTATGGAAGCATTTACATTTTTACTACACTTTTTTGAATGGAAGGGATGTTTCAAATGGAAGATAAGAACCCTATACAGGTTGCTGACAGACTGTTTGGCGTTGTAGAGTTTCTGGCAGAAAGAGACTCCTCAGGACTTATGGAGATAGCATCAGCACTTGGACTTAATAAAAGCACAACACACAGAATACTGACATCTTTGCAGTACATGGGATATGTCAGACAGACAGAAGAAGGCAAATATGTTCTTACTATGAAAATAGTAGAGCTGTCAGGCAAAGTCATGAGCCGCGTTGATATCATAGGAGTTGTTCGTCCCCATCTTAAAAGCCTTATGGAACTTACAGGAGAGACTGTCCATTTTGTAAAAAGAGATGGTAATGAAGCAATATATATAGACAAAGTTGAATCACGTACCAATACCATACAGATGGTATCACATATAGGAAGCCGTATACCTTTGTTCTGCTCTGGCGTTGGCAAAGCTATGGCAGCTACTTTTTCACCTGATGAAGTCAGACGTATGTGGAAAGACAGCAATATAGTAAAGCTCACTCCAAATACCATTACCGACTATCTTGACTTTGAAGAGACACTGGCAAGGGTTAGGGAAGAAGGCTATGCCATAGATGATGAGGAGAATCAGCTGGGCGTAAGGTGCGTTGCAGCAGATCTGTCTGCTCCCGGCAAACCTGCAGAATATGCTCTTAGTATATCTGCTCCTGTATCAAGAATGGATGATGGAAGACTTTTAAAGCTTGCAGATTATATGCTCAAAACCAGAAATGAGATCCTTGATGCTATAAGACCGATTTTGTGATTTTTGCATGAAAGTGTTTACAAAAATCGGTGCAAAATAACTTTATATAACTTATTGACATAAGTTTGTGAGAGATTATAATAAAACTGTCAAAACCATTATATGAAAACAGGTTTCATAATATGAAACTTTTAACTGACAATAATAGTTTTTTTAATAAGGAGAATAATTATGAACGCAGTACTTGAAAAGTTCCAGAAAATCGGAATCATCCCTGTAGTAGTCCTTGATGATGCTAAGGACGCAGAGGCACTTGGAAATGCTCTTATGGAAGGTGGTCTTCCGGCTGCAGAAGTTACATTCCGTACAGAGGCAGCAGAGGAATCTATCCGTATCATGGCTGAGAAGTTCCCTGATATGCTTGTTGGTGCAGGAACAGTCCTTACAACAGAACAGGTTGACCGTGCTGTAGCAGCCGGCGCTAAGTTTATCGTAAGCCCTGGACTTAATCCTAAGGTTGTTAAGTACTGTATTGAAAAGAATATCCCTGTTACTCCTGGAACTCAGACACCTACTGAGATGGAGCAGGCTATCGAGCTTGGTCTCGATATTGTTAAGTTCTTCCCAGCAGAGCCTGCCGGTGGTCTTAAGATGATCAAGGCAGTCTCTGCACCCTATACAATGCTCAAATTCATGCCTACAGGCGGAATCAATGCAGAGAACGTAAAAGAGTATCTTGCATATGACAAGATCCTTGCATGCGGCGGAAGCTGGATGGTTAAGAAAGATATGATCAAAAACGGTGAGTTCGATAAGATAAAAGAGATGGTTGCCGAGGCAGCTGCTATCGTTAAAGAGATCCGCGGATAAGTTATATTGAACTTATAGTAAGTTCAATATCAGGTTGCAGCCTGCGAATATCCAAAAGTTAAAACTATACATTAGGAGAAAATACAATGAAAGTAAATATGAATTTAAGACCTGCAGAAGAATGCAAGTTTGATGCAGTATCACTTGGTGAGATCATGCTTCGTCTTGATCCGGGCGAAGGACGCATCCGTACAGCACGTTCTTTCCGTGCATGGGAAGGCGGCGGAGAATACAACGTAATCAGAGGCCTTCACAAGTGTTTTGGCATGAATACAGCAGTTATCACATCTTTTGCTGATAACGAAGTTGGTAAGCTAATGAAGGATTTCATCGAGCAGGGCGGTGTTGATACATCTCTTATCAACTGGAAGAAGACAGACGGAATCGGACGTCTTTGCAGAAACGGTATCAACTTCACAGAAAGAGGATTCGGTATCCGTGGAGCAGTTGGATGTTCTGACCGTGCTAACACAGCTATCTCACAGGCAAAGCCTGAAGATTTCGATTTTGACTATATCTTCGGTACACTTGGAGTTAGATGGCTTCATACAGGCGGTATCTATGCAGCTCTTTCTGAGCAGTCTTGTAAGACAGTTATCGCTGCTATCAAGACAGCTAAGAAGTACGGCACAATCGTATCTTACGACCTTAACTATCGTCCTTCTATGTGGAGCGCTATCGGTGGTCTTGAGAAGGCTCAGGAAGTTAACAAAGAGATTGCTAAGTATGTTGACGTTATGATCGGTAACGAAGAAGACTTCACAGCTTGCCTTGGTTTCAAGATCGAAGGCAATGACGAGAATCTCAAGAGCCTTAACATCGATGGCTACAAGAAGATGATTAATGAAGCAGCTAAGACATATCCTAACTTCAAGGTTGTAGCTACAACTCTTCGTACAGTTAAGACAGCTACTGTCAACGACTGGAAGGCTATGTGCTGGGCAGATGGAGAGATCTTCATGTCCAAAGAATATCCTGGTCTTGAGATCATGGACCGTGTAGGCGGTGGTGACTCATTCGCATCAGGTCTTGTATATGGACTTATGACTACAGAGGATCCTGAAGCAGCTGTTAACTACGGTGCTGCACACGGCGCTCTTGCAATGACAACACCTGGTGATACATCTATGGCATCCAAGGATGAAGTAGAAGCAATCATGGGCGGCGCAGGTGCTCGTGTAAAGAGATAAAGGGACATAGGAATGCATCCATGCATTCCTGGACATGTCCGAATTACATCCTGTAATTCTAGGACATAGAAATGCATCCATGCATTCCTAGGCATGTTCTAACATCTTTTGCTATTTTCTAAATTTCAAATATATACTTCAAAGACATGGCCGGGGATTTCCTCGGCTATTTCTTTTTGGATAAAAGACCGATATATAACTATAGCGGGAAGTTTGCAGTATACATTTTTGAATCTTTGATTCAAAAATATATACTATTTGAAAATGTAAGAGTTTTTTAACAATTGCGTCGTTGACTGGTACTGGTTTCGTTGTTACGATTGAATATGCAGGAGGAATTTGACATGAAATTTGATAAAGAATGGCTGAAGCAGAACTGGGTAGCATATTCCGTCGCTTTGTGCACAGGCATTTTATTTTTTGTGATTATTTCTAATATAGGAAACATCTGGTCCGGTCTTAAAGTCTTATATAGTTTTATCTCACCTATAATAGGTGGAGCTATCATTGCATATCTTCTCAATCCACTAATGGTTTTTTATGAAAAGACTCTTTTTAAAAAGATCAAAAATCATGTAATACAAAGAGGTTTATCTGTATTTCTGACTTTTGTGACCTTCGTACTTGCTATTGTTATACTTCTGATAGCCCTTATACCACAGATATTAGACAGTATTTCTACTATCATAGACAATCTTGATGTTTATGTTGCAACTTTACAGGATCTTCTTTCAAGAGTAGGGACATCTGCACAGGAACTTAAGATAGATATTCACTCTCTTACAGATATGGGCACTAACATGCTGAGCTCATTTACAGAGAATCTCCCTGACAATATTAATAGTATAGTAAGTACTTCTGTTAATATAGGTACATCTATCATCACTTCAGTGATAGCTTTCATATTGGCGATATACTTCCTTAGTGATAAGGAACATATGGTTGGAGGCATGACAAGGCTCCTTAGCCTTATATTGACCGATAAACAGTATAAAGAGTGGTCAGATTTCTGGAGACGTTGCAATTCAATCCTTATAAGATATATAGGCGGAGATATTCTGGATGCTATACTGGTTGGCGTTGCAAATCTGATATTTATGAATTGTACTTCAATGTCATATGCAGTACTGATATCACTTGTTGTTGGAGTTACTAATCTTGCTCCGACATTTGGACCTATAGTAGGCGCAGTTATAGGCGCATTTATACTGGTACTTGTAAATCCCTGGCATGCACTCTGGTTCCTGATCTTTACAGTGATATTACAGACATTGGATGGGTATGTGATCAAACCCAAGCTTTTTGGCAATACACTTGGAATATCATCTGTATGGATACTTATAGCGATCATAGTTTTTGGAAGAGTATTTGGAATAATTGGCGTACTTTTGGCAATTCCATTTGCAGCGATCATAGATTTCAGTTATAGAGAGCTGTTTATAGTTTGGCTTGAGAAACGTAAGGGCAAGGTGTAAAATGATTTCTATGTGCGGTTAAGGAGATGATTATCATGAGACACTATATTTATTCCTTACAGTCAGAAAAAGATTTAGAGAAGATCACTGACGATATTTATGAGCAGGATATGCTTGAATCAGCGACTTCGGTTGTTCTTGAACTTTTTTCAGCGGGTAAACACAAGAACATACTTCAAAGACTATCTGATTTTCTGATTGAAAAATATCCGGAGCTCCCAGTAGAGGCTGTTTTTGTTACAACAAGTCCGGTGAGAGAGGATGATGATGTAGATAAGACGACTCTTGTGATGATGATCCTTGAAAACTCAGAAGTGACTGATATTGGAAGCAAAAAATTCAGATCAGTATCTGAGGCCAAGCAGGATCCGCTTAGCGGAGTTTATACAAGAACCGAGATAGAACGAGTATTTGTAAAGCTTGTAGAAGAGGCTGGGGTACTTAATTCTGCGCTGGTCCTTCTTGATATAGACAAACTGGATCAGATCAATGTCAGCCTTGGTCATGATGCAGGAGATTATGTTATAAGAAAGACTGCTGATATCATCAAGCAGATACTTCGTGACAGCGACGTTATAGGAAGATGGGAGAGTGAGAAGTTCATGATCCTTCTTCGTGATGTGGATGCAGAGTCTACGACCAGTGTATCTGAGAGAATCCGTGAGAAGATCGAAACTGAAGATTTTGCTGATGTTAAGGACGTGACAGCATCATTTGGTGCAACGCTTATTACTCCGGGACTGTCTTGCGAAGAAATTTTTGAAAAGGCGGACAGAGCACTTGCTATGGCCAAAGAAAACGGCCGTAACCGTTTTGAAATGCTCTGATTTGTTATAAAATATAGCTTTTATCTTTAGAAGTGAGGTGCTATTTTGGTTAGGAAAAAACTTATAAAAATCGCCGCAGCTGTTGTAAGTGCGGCAATACTGGCTGCTGCTACGCCTATGTCTTCATTTGGAGTATTGACAGGAGCTTGGGTAGAGGCTGCAGCATTTGACTATCATATGGTATTTGATGCAACTTTCTATGCTCAGGCTTATCCGGACGTTGTAGCTGCAATAGGAACAGATGCTGAAAGCTTGTATCAGCACTATGTTAACAGCGGTATGCTTGAAGGAAGACAGCCGTCAGCTTTATTCAATGCACAGATCTATATGTCCAATTATGAGGATCTTCAGGCTGTATATGGTAATAATATTGCTGCATATGTACAGCACTATATCCTTGTGGGTAGTGCTGAAGGAAGAGTCGCTGATCATCTCCTTCCCGGCAAGAGTCTTGTGAGCTTTGACGCTCTTACGGCTACCGGAGTCACTCCTGCTAGTACATCTGTAGATCTTTCTGCGTGGAATCTTGTCCTTGTAAATCATGAACATCCTATAAGCACAGCATATGCTCCTGAAGTAACCCTTTGTGCCAATGGCGAGTATATGCACAAAGATGTAACTCCTATAGTCAAGCAGATGATAGCTGATGCCAAAGCCCAGGGCATAAATCTATATCTTGTATCAGGTTACAGAAGTTCATCCAGACAGACTTATCTTTATAATAGAAAGGTCAATTATTATAAGCGACTTGGATACAGTCAGGCAGATAGTGAGTATCTTGCTGCAACAGTAGTTAATCCTCCGGGACAGAGTGAGCACCAGACAGGTCTTTGTATGGACATAACCGATGCAGGCTACACATCTCTTACAGAAGATCAGGAGAACACTGCAGGTTATAAGTGGGTTCTTGAACACTGCGCTGAGTACGGCTTTATATTAAGATATCCTAAGGGAAGAGAAGATGTCACAGGTATCATCTATGAGCCTTGGCATTTCAGATATGTTGGAGTTGATGCTGCCACGGAGATCATGTCTCGTGGTATAACACTTGAAGAGTATATTGCAGAGAACTCTTTATAAACTGTTTTAAAAACTAAATATGACTATATTTTAGGTAGAAAAATATACAATAAATGAAAATCCGTAATAAAAAATATTTTTTGTTGCGGATTTTCTTTTTGTTAGACCAAATCTATGATATACTAAAAAAGTACTTGGATGGGGGGAGAGCCTTATGTCATCTAGAGTGTTTGTCCGCAGGGGGCGGAACAATCTAAGAGATGAAAGAAGAGGGAGCTGGCAAGGACCTGTTTCCGTAACCCATAGTATTAAGGGTGACGAATATGACAAGGTCACAAAGAGCGCCACGCTGTCTGATGCTATAACCCGCCCATTCAGATTTTCAACTGATTCCCTTCACAAAACAGATAATGCTATTAATATATCATTAGTATATTCCGGGGATGCCGATAAAAAGGCTTTGGCTGAAAAAGAAACTAAAATCGCCAAAGATGCAGTTGATAATAAGCATAGCAGTGACAACTACGGCGATGAGAACTTTCAAGCTAAGATAGGTAATAAGATATCTGTTTCAAAAAGCTTAGATATCGGCCAATATACAGATGGCACCGCTTCTGCTAAAGGACCGGATACTAAAGGACCAGAAACTAAAGGACTAGAAACTAAAGAAGCAGAAGTTAAAGAATCAGATATCAGGCAATCAGAAAAACAAAAATCAGATGCCAAAGAGTCTATCGTCAAAGAAATAAATACTAAAGAATCAAGTATTAAAGAAGCCAAAAATAAAGAAAACAAAAACAAAGAAACAAATACTAAAGATTTAAGTATTAATGATATTAGTATAAAAGAGTCACAAGCTGTAAATTCAGATAATATAGGGTTAAAAGATAAGGAAGCTGATCTTAAGAAGCCATGCGTTAATGAAGCCTATGATACTAAAAATGGTGACGAAGAAGATGAGCCGCCCAGAAGGATAAGCGCTAAGAATTTTAGTGATATTGACCTGGATGAGATCAAAGTTGAGAATGCATCCGGACAGTGGGTAGAATATCGGAGCCTTAGAGAAAGGCTATCTTCCTTTGATTTTAGAGACAGTTCCTTTCTTATAAAAGCATTTGTTGCAGTATTTCTTGTAGTTACAATAGCTTTCTTTTCATTTCAGTGTGTAATACTAAAAAGCGAATATGACAGAATAAACGACAGATTATTAGCTCTTCAGGATGAATTCAACGATTATAAGGACAGTCTTATAGCTGTTCAGGATATTGCTGATAAAGAAATGCCGCTTTCTGACAATCAGGAAGCAGTATCAGTTGTTTCCAAAAATACGCCGGGCAACGGTATAAGATATGTTTATCTTACGTTCGACGATGGCCCGAGCCCGTATACAGACGAGATTTTGGATGTTCTGGCTTCATATGATGTTAAAGCCACGTTCTTTGTGTGTGGGAAGTCAGGATATGATGATATGTATAAACGTATAGTGGATGAGGGACATACGATCGGTATGCATTCCTACAGCCATGATTACAAAGTATTATATGAGTCATTAGACAGTTTTCAGACAGATCTTCACAAGATTCAGAATTATATATTTGATGTTACAGGAGTATGGACTACCTATTACAGGTTCCCCGGTGGCAGTTCCAATACAGCAAGTCAGGTACCAATGTCCGAGCTGATCGGATATCTTGATCGGAATAATATTACTTATTTTGACTGGAATGTTTATGGTGGTGACAATATAGCTTCAGATATCATAGTTTCCAATGTTACTTCCAATATTTCAGGTCATGAGAATTGCATGATCCTCCTTCATGATGCAGGTGATAAGGAGGAAACAGTTGAGGCTCTTCCTAAGATAATCGAGTATGTTGAGAGCCTTCCCAATACGGTGATTGTACCGGTAACGGAGAGTACTGTACCGGTTCAACATAGCAAGAATCAATGAGAACGGAGGATAAAGATATGGGATTTTTCTCAGAGCTGAAACAGGGGCTGGCAAATGCAGTAGACGAAATAGACCCTGACGGAAAAGCGGCTGCAGAGAAGAATGCCGGGCAGGATAACGCAGGGGTCGAGGAAGTGGATCTTGACAGCATGCTAAGTCACCTGGATAAGATTCAGGTCGAAGACATTCCTGAGCCGGAGGAAAGTGTTGCAGCTAAGGACAAGGAACCATTAAAAGAGGCTGAAGAAATGCCGGCAACGGAAAGTTTGAAAGAGCCGGAAGCAGCATCGAAAACAGAAGAAGCTTTAGAACCTGATTATGATGCTATAACATTTCCTTCAGATCCGGTAAGTTCATTTGGAAGTTTGGATGAGCCGAAAGAAGAACCGGAAGAAAATGTATCAGAGCCGGAAAAAGATAATCCGGTACAAGAAAGCTATGAAGAGCCAGAGCCTGTTAAAGAACCGGAAAATGACGATTTTGTTATACCAAGCGTTTTCCCTGCAGGACCTTCATTTGAGCCAAAAGAAGATGCTCCGTATGAGGATCACGCAGAGCCGGTAGTAGAAATATCTGAACTTGATAACGTAGGCCAGGATGCGGATGACTATTCCGCTTCTGATAATATTAACGAAGACGGGGGATATATCATGATGGACACAGAACGCGTAGCAACAGACGAAACAGCATCGATCACCGAGGGTATGATTGTAAACGGTGATATCCAGACAACAGGATCACTTGATCTTATCGGCAAAGTCATCGGTAATGTAACTGCATATGGCAAACTTAATGTAACAGGTGAGATAGAAGGAAATTCTAATGCTGCAGAAATCTATGCAGAAGCAGCAAGAATCAATGGTGATATCCACTCTAACGGAAGTGTTAAGATCGGTCAGAGCTCTGTTATCATCGGTAACCTTTATGCTACAAGTGCTGTAATAGCAGGCGCTGTAAAAGGTGATATTGATGTACACGGACCTGTAGTTCTTGATACAACTGCTATTGTAATGGGTAATATCAAGTCCCAGTCAGTACAGATCAACAATGGTGCGGTTATTGAAGGTATGTGCTCACAGACATATGCAGAAGTTAATCCATCTGCTTTCTTTGAGGGCTTGAAGAATAAGAACTGATGATGGTATCATAAGACATTGAGGAATGTCTTTTGCGGACCAGAATTATTTAATGCCGGGGAGACTATTCCCGGCATTATTTATTGAAAGAGGATAAAAGCAATGAGAATTCTACTCAAACTTAGCGGTGAAGCGCTAGCCGGTGATAAGAAGACCGGATTTGATGAACCTACTGTAAGAAAGGTTGCGAAGCAGGTACAGGAGATTACACAGTCAGGAACACAGGTTGGAATTGTTATCGGAGGCGGTAACTTCTGGAGAGGAAGAACCAGTGAGAGTATTGATCGTGTTAAAGCTGACCAGATCGGTATGCTTGCTACTATTATGAACTGTATCTATGTTTCTGAGATATTCAGAAGTGAAGGAATGAATACTGCAATTCTTACACCATTTGAATGCGGATCATTCACAAAGCTTTTTTCCAAGGATCGTGCACAGAAGTATTTTTCCAAGAATATGGTAGTCTTCTTTGCAGGCGGAACAGGACATCCTTATTTCTCAACAGATACCGGCGTAGTTCTTCGTGCTGTTGAGGTTGAGGCAGATATGATCCTTCTGGCTAAAGCAATTGACGGAGTTTATGATTCTGATCCGGCTGTTAATCCTAATGCCAAGAGATATGACAAGATCACTATTGATGATGTTGTAGCACAGAACCTTCAGGTTGTAGATATGACAGCATCTATTCTTGCAAGGGACAATCATATGCCAATGCGTGTTTTTGCACTTCAGGAAGACGGAAGCATTGTTAAGGCAGTAAGTGGCAATTTTAATGGAACAACAGTTGAAGCGTGAAGGAGGAGAGACAATGAACGAAAAGATTAAAGTTTATAATGATAAGATGAATAAAGCGTATGATTTTCTTGTAGAAGATCTTGCTACTGTAAGAGCAGGACGTGCTAATCCACACGTACTTGATAAGCTTCGTGTAGATTATTATGGAACACCTACACCTATCCAGCAGGTTGGTAACGTATCTGTTCCTGAAGCAAGGATCATCCAGATCGCTCCTTGGGAGAAGAATATGCTCAAAGAGATTGAGAAGGCTATCCTTACATCAGATATCGGAATCAATCCTACTAATGATGGAAGCGTAATCCGCCTTGTATTCCCTGAACTTACAGAGGAGAGACGTAAACAGCTTTCCAAGGACATCAAGAAAAAAGGTGAAGATGCCAAGGTTGCTGTAAGAAATGTTCGTCGTGATGGCAATGAAGCATTCAAGAAGCTTAAGGGAACAGAAATCTCAGAAGATGAGATCAGCGATCTTACAGATGAGCTTCAGAAACTTACAGATGAATTTGTAAAGAAGATCGATTCTACAATCGAAGCTAAGACTAAGGAAATAATGACAGTATGAGCGAAGAAAGAAAGATTCCCAGACACGTTGCCTTTATCCTTGATGGTAACGGACGCTGGGCTAAAGCCAAAGGAATGCCCAGAAACTATGGACATGTTCAGGGTGCAAAGGCTGTTGAACAGATGCTGTTTGATGCAGGCGAGCTTGGAATCGAGTATGTAACAGTTTATGCTTTTTCGACAGAGAACTGGAACAGACCTGAAACAGAGGTTTCTGCTCTTATGGCTCTTTTCAAAAAATATCTTAAGTCTGAGATCAAGACTTGTATGAAGAATAATGTAAGAAGCTGTGTTATCGGCGAGAGAAGTCGTCTTCCTAAAGATGTACTTAAAGTTGTGGAAGAGCTTGAAGAAACAACTAAAAATAACACAGGACTTACTTTCACGATCGCTATCAACTATGGAAGCCGTGATGAGATCACACGTGCTGCTAAAAAGATAGCTGGGAAAGTCGAAAGTGGAGAGATAAAGGCTGAAGATATCACTGAAAAGATGATAAATGATAACCTTGATACAGGTTTCATGCCTGATCCCGATCTTCTTATCAGGACATGTGGCGAGCAGAGATTGTCCAATTATCTTCTCTGGCAGCTTGCATATACAGAGTTTTATTTTACAGATATATGCTGGCCTGATTTTAACAAAGAAGAACTTGAGAAAGCCATCGATGCTTACAATCACAGAACCAGAAGATTTGGCGGACTTAAGAAAGGTGAAGAATAAAGGAGACATTTAGAGTGAAGACCAGAGTTATAAGCAGCATAGTAATAGGCATTATACTGGCTATTACACTGGTACTGGGCGGCTATGTCCTTGGTGGAGCATCTTTGATCGTAGCGCAGATTGCTTATTATGAGATTGCGAGGGTACTTGGAGTCTTTGATGAAGATGGTAAGACGGGACTTTTATACAAAGTCGGATTTGTTGGCGTATTATTGCATTATATCTTGGTGATATATATACATGATACTAAGACATATCTGCTCTCTGTATTATTTGTATTCTTTGCAGTCATGGTTACCTATGTACTTACTTTCCCAAGATACAAGGTACATCAGGTAATTGGCGCTGTTTTTGCCTTTTTGTATGCGCCTTTAATGTTATCTTTCATATATCTGTTAAGGATACGTGAAAACGGTGAATTCCTTGTATGGATGCCTTTTGTGGCCTGGGTATGTGATTCTTTTGCATATCTTACGGGACGAGCTTTTGGCAAACACAAGATGACACCGGTGCTTTCGCCACACAAGACTATTGAAGGCGGAATCGGAGGAGTATTCTTCTCAATCGTTGCAGGAGTTATATTTGGCTTTGTAATGATGAAAGTCAAAGGAGTAGATGCAGGTATCATCCCGCAGTTTATGGTGATAACTCTTGTAGCCGGTTTTATCTCACAGCTTGGCGACCTCGCAGCATCAGCTATAAAAAGGGACAGAGATATCAAGGATTATGGAAGGCTTATTCCCGGCCATGGTGGTATCATGGACAGATTTGACAGTGTTATATTTGTGACCCCATTTATTTATGGACTGGTCGTCTTTATTATGAAGTGATAAAATACATGTTACAGTTCACAAAGTTTACACATGTGGACTGTAACGTTTTTATTGTAAGCTGTTTTGCAGTAGGTACAAACAGTATTCATCTAATGAAATATAGAAAATGAGGAAATTGTGAATTATGGGCAGAAAAATTGTTCTTTTGGGATCAACCGGTTCTATAGGAACCCAGACACTTGATGTTGTCAGATCCAATCCTGATGAGCTTAAGGTTATAGCTCTTGCTGCAGGTCGTAATGTTGATCTTATGGAAAAGCAGGCCAGGGAGTTCAAACCCTTAAAGATCGCTATGTTCGATCAGGGTGCTGCCAAAGAGCTTGAAAGCAGAATATCTGATCTTGGAATAACAGTTCTTTCAGGAATGGAAGGACTTTTAGAGCTTGTCCGTGATGAAAATGCCGATACTGTTCTTACGGCTGTAGTAGGAATGATCGGAATCAGACCTACTATAGAAGCTATAAATGCAGGCAAGGATATAGCACTTGCCAATAAAGAGACATTGGTATGTGCAGGCCATATCATAATGCCACTTGCTAAGAAGATGGGCGTTAAGATCCTTCCGGTAGATTCTGAGCACAGTGCTATATTCCAGTCTCTTAACGGAGAACCTGTAGATAAAATAGAAAAGATCCTTCTTACAGCATCAGGCGGTCCTTTCCGCAAGAAGAGCAAAGAAGAACTGGAGACTGTAACAGTTGATGATGCTCTAAAGCACCCCAACTGGGATATGGGCGCCAAAGTTACTATAGACTCAGCATCTTTAGTTAATAAGGGACTTGAAGTAATGGAAGCCAGATGGCTTTTTGATGTGCCGGTTGATAAGATCCAGGTTGTGATCCAGCCGCAGTCTATACTTCACTCTGCTGTACAGTTTGTGGACGGCGCTGTTATAGGACAGATGGGAGTTCCTGATATGAAACTGCCTATACAGTATGCTCTTTTCTATCCTGATAGAAGACCTATGTCAGAAGATAGACTTGATCTTTTTGAACTTGCCGATATGACATTTGAAAAGCCCAGAACAGATGTATTCAAGGGTCTTCCACTTGCTATTAGAGCAGCAAAAGAAGGTGGAAGCATGCCTACAGTATTTAATGCTGCCAACGAGCTTGCAGTTAAGAAGTTCTTAAAGCGTGAGATTCATTTCCTTGACATATATGATATGATTACCGATGCGATGGATAATCATCACAAGATCGAGAATCCTACTGTAGAGCAGATTCTTGAAACAGAGAGCTGGACATACAGTTTTCTTGGAGATCGTTACTGATAACTATTCAAATGACTGATTCTGTAATTGCCGGTGAGATAGGAGAGACGTATTGCTTCAGAACATCATAGTATTTTTAATATTCATAGTTATATTCTGTGTACTGGTCGTATCTCATGAGGGAGGCCATTTTCTCATAGCCAAGGCTAATGGGATACGTGTGACTGAGTTCACTATAGGAATGGGGCCTGTTCTGTATCAGAAGAAAAAAGGCGATACAATGTATTCTATAAGACTTCTTCCTGTTGGAGGTGCCTGCATCTTTGATGGTATGGACGGACTCGAGGTGACAAAACCCAGTGAAGATAGTGGATACGACGAAGAGGAAGAAAAGGCTCAGGAAAGTCGTGATGAAAGCCTTACTGGACAGATTTCATTCAGAAGGGCTAATGTATGGTCAAGAATAGCAACTGTAGTGGCAGGACCCTTTGCCAATTTTATACTCGGGTTTATTCTGGCACTTATAATAGTATCCAATACTTATTGGAGCTTTCCTACAGTAAGCGGCTTTTCTGTTGACAATTCGCCGGCTCAGGAAGCAGGACTTAGAGAAGGCGACGTCATTACAAGTGTCAATGGAAGTGCTGTCCATATGAGTGCGGAAGTTACACTTAATATGTACCTTACAGACGGTGAGGATGTTGATATCACTTATGAACGCGATGGCAAGAGTTATTCGACTACCATAACCCCTATTCTTTATGAAGATGAAGAGACCGGGGCGAGCAGATATGTGATAGGAATATATATTGGTGAGTATGACACGGTTTCAGGCGTGAAGACTTTGAAGTATGCAGGTTATATGTTCAATTATTATCTGACATCCACCTGGAAGAGCCTTGGCCTTTTAGTAAAAGGCAGAACCGATAAGGTAGAACTGTCAGGACCTGTAGGCATGGCTGAGATGGTAGATGAGAGCTATGAAACAGCAATGCAGACCGGGGGAATACTTGATGTTATACTTAATATGGTCAATCTTGCAATGCTTTTGTCTATTAATTTAGGACTTATGAATTTGCTTCCTATTCCGGCACTTGATGGTGGAAGACTTGTTTTTCTATTGATTGAGGTGATACGAGGCAAACCGGTTCCTGAAAAGTATGAGGGAATGATCGAACTTGTGGGAGTTGCGGCACTTATAGGCCTTATGGTCGTGGTGCTGTTCCATGATGTTAGTAAGTTATTCTAAGGGAGATTTATTATGGCATATAGAGATAATACAAAGGTTATTAAAATTGGTAATAAGGTCATCGGCGGTGGTAATCCTATCATGATTCAGTCTATGACCAATACACGTACTGAGGATGTTGATGCGACTGTTGCACAGATCCTTAAGCTTGAAGAGGCGGGCTGCGATATTGTAAGGAGTACCTGTCCTACACTTGAAGCTGCCAAGGCTATAGGTGAGATCAAAAAGCGTATTCATATTCCGCTTGTTGCAGATATTCATTTTGATTACAAGATGGCTATTGCGGCTATTGAGAACGGAGCTGACAAGATCCGTATCAATCCCGGCAATATTGGCGGCAAGGACAAGATTGAAGAAGTTGTCCGCGCTGCAAGAGAACGTCAGGTTCCTATCAGAGTAGGTGTTAACTCCGGATCTTTGGAAAAAGATCTTGTTGAGAAATACCACGGTGTTACACCTCAGGGCCTTGTAGAAAGTGCTCTTGATAAGACACATATCATTGAAGATTGCGGATATGACAATATAGTCATAAGCATCAAGTCTTCAAATGTAATGCTTGCTGTCAAAGCTCATGAACTTCTCGTAGAGAAGACCCAGTATCCGCTTCATGTAGGTATAACAGAAGCAGGAACTGTATATTCAGGAAGTGTCAAATCTTCCGTAGGTCTTGGTATTATTCTTAACGAAGGAATAGGTGATACTATCCGCGTATCTTTGTCAGGAGATCCTGTTGAAGAGATCAAGGCTGCCAAACTGATACTCAGAGCTCTTAATTTAAGAGGCGGCGGAATAGATGTTGTATCATGTCCTACATGCGGACGTACCAAGATAGACCTTATAGGACTTGCTAATAAGGTTGAGGAACTTGCTTCCCATTATCCTCTCAACATCAAAGTTGCAGTTATGGGATGCGCAGTAAACGGCCCCGGAGAAGCCAAAGAGGCTGATATAGGCGTTGCCGGCGGAGTAGGCGAAGGACTTCTTATCAAGAAAGGCGAAGTTATTCGCAAGATGCCCGAGGATCAGCTTCTGTCAGCGCTCAAGGAAGAGCTTGATCACTGGGGCGAATGATCTTTTTATATATAGAAATTTAGAAAACAACGGGGGAAAGATATAAATGGCCAAAGCTTTTTTTGAAGTATTTCCACAGCTTAAATTAAGTGGACATACTAAAGAACTTATGGAAGAAACTACAGTTGAGAAAGTTTCTGCCACAAGGAAGCAGGATTTTATCCGCATTTATATTTCCTCCGAACGTCTTATAGATAAACAGGAAATCGTAAAAGTAGAAAAAGAGATAAGGTCTCAGCTTTTTCCAAATGTATCTATAGTTATAAAGATATATGAGCGATTTCATCTCTCTGCACAGTATACTCCGCAGAACCTTATGGATATCTACGGAGAAAGTATTCTGCAGGAATTCAGAACTTATAATCCAATAGAATATACACTTATGAAGGGTGCCGAATTCAGGTATCCTTCTTTGGATGCAATGGAGATTGTCCTCGAAGATACGGTCACATCTACTCAGGAGGCACCTGAGATAGAACGTATCATGGACAAGATCATCAACGAAAGATGCGGCCTTAATATAAAGATTAAAACTGTTTTTGAGGCCAAAAAGGACAAGAAGAAGTCAGGAGCTCCTGATTACAGTGCAGAATCCGAAAGAATGTCTGCCAAGCTTGAAGCTGCTCTTGAAGCTAAAAAGGCTAAAGAGCAGGAAAAAGGCAAAAAGGATGCATCAGGTTCTAAATCTGCCTCAAAGAGCGTCGCTGCGCCTAAACAGGCGGTTGATGGTGCTAATACAAAGACTTCTGATGCTAATATTGAGGTTCAGAAAGCCGCAGAGGCAGCTGCAGCTGCTATGGCCAGTGATGAAGCTAAAGGTAAAGGCGGAACAACAAGCCCCGGCGAAGGCGGTGTCAATCAGAACCGCGCGCCTTCAGGCTTTGGCGGCAAGAAGTTTGGAACCTGGAAAAAAGGCAGCTTTGGAAGTGGCATGAAGAAGTCTGACGATCCCAATGTTATATACGGCCGGGATTTCGATGACGATCCGATGCGTATTGTCGAAGTAGATGGAGAGATCGGTGAAGTTACTATACATGGTAAAGTCATCCGTTACGAAGAAAAGCCTCTTCGAAATGGTGAAAAGACCATTGTTATGTTTGATCTCACTGACTTTACTGATTCTATTACAATTAAACTATTCGTAAAGAATGAAGATCTTAAAGATCTTAACAAAGACCTTAAGGTTGGTGCCTTTATCAAGGTTAAAGGTATCACTATGATCGATAAGTTCGACCATGAACTTACCATAGGATCAGTTGGCGGCATCAGAAAGACAACTGACTTTACAGTTAAGCGTAAGGATAATGCGCAGGTTAAGAGAGTTGAGCTCCATTGCCATACCAAGATGAGTGATATGGACGGAGTATCTGAAGTTAGCGATATAGTCAAGCAGGCATACAAATGGGGGATGCCCGGAATCGCTATCACAGATCATGGTGTTGTTCAGGGACTTACAGTAGCCAATCATGTATGGGAAGACCTCTACGGCGCAGCTTGTAAAGAAGCCAAGGCAGCAGAACTTCCTGCTCCTGACAGACAGAACTTTTTCAAACTCATACTCGGCGTAGAAGGTTATCTTGTTGATGACCTTGTTGAGATAGTCAGAAACGGTAAGGGGCAGCAGATCAAAGATACTACCTTTGTAGTATTTGATATAGAGACAACAGGTTTTTCACCTCTTAAGAACAAGATAATAGAGATTGGTGCCGTTAAGGTTAGAAATGGCGAGATCCTTGAAAGATTCTCAGAATTCATTAACCCTCAGGTTCCTATTCCTTATCGTATAGAAAAGCTCACATCCATAAGTGATGACATGGTAATGGGAGCTCCTACCCGTGATGTAATAATCCCTAAATTCGTTGATTTTTGTAAGGACTCAGTTCTTGTAGGACATAACGTTGGATTTGATATCAGTTTCATTAACCAGAACTGTAAAGAGCTAGGAATAGAAGTTGATTTTACAACAGTAGATACCATGTGGCTTTCACGTGTGTTTTTCCCTCTGCAGGCCAAGCATACACTTGATGCTACAGCCAAGACTCTTAATGTAGTACTTGATCACCACCATAGAGCGGTAGATGATGCGGAGTGTACTGCTTATATTTTCCTGAAGTTCCTTCCTATGTTGGAAAAAGAGGGTATAGCAGACCTTACCAAAATGCAGGAATTCGGTCAGTCTACACCTGAAATGATCAAACACCTTCGCCCGCACCATGTTATTATCCTTGCTAAGAACACACTGGGAAGGTGTAATCTGTATACCCTTATAAGTAAGTCTCACCTTGACTACTTCAGGCGTTTCCCGCTTATACCTAAGTCTGTACTTAGCCAGTACAGAGAAGGTCTTATTATAGGTTCTGCCTGCTGTGCAGGTGAACTCTACGGAGCTGTTGTAGAAGACAGACCTGAAACAGAGATTGCAAGAATAGTTAATTTTTATGACTACCTTGAGATACAGCCTGTTGGCAACAACCACTTCATGGTTGATTCAGAGAAGTATGACAGTATCGAAAGTGATGATGACATCAGAGAAGTTAACAAGAAGATCGTTAAGCTTGGAGAACAATTCCATAAGCCTGTAGTAGCTACCTGCGATGCTCACTTTTTAAATCCCGAGGATCAGATCTACAGGACTATCATTCAGGCAGGACGAGGCTTTGATGATGAAGAGCCTGCAGATCTGTATGTCAGAACAACAGACGAGATGCTCTCGGAATTTGATTACCTTGGAGGAGACAAGGCATTTGAAGTATGCGTGACCAACACCAGGAAGATCATGGAGATGTGCGATAGCATATCACCGGTTCGACCCGATAAGTGTCCTCCTGTTATCGAAGATTCTGATAAGACACTTGAGAAGATATGTTATGACAAGGCTCACGAGATATACGGAGAAGAGCTTCCGGAAGTAGTAGATGCAAGACTTAAAAGAGAGCTTAATTCAATTATCAAAAACGGCTACTCGGTTATGTATATTATCGCCCAGAAGCTCGTTTGGAAGTCCAACGAAGACGGATATCTGGTTGGTTCCCGTGGATCAGTTGGAAGTTCTTTTGTTGCGTTTACATCAGGTATTACTGAGGTTAATGCACTTGCTCCGCATTATGTATGCCCACGCTGTCATTACAGCGACTTTGATTCTGAAGAAGTCAAAGCTTTCGGCGGTAAGGCCGGAGTGGATATGCCTGATAAAAGATGCCCCAAGTGTGGACATATGCTTTATAAGGACGGATTCGACATTCCTTTCGAAACCTTCCTTGGATTTAAAGGAGATAAGGAGCCTGATATTGACCTTAACTTCTCAGGTGAATATCAGTCCAAGGCCCATAAATATACTGAAGTTATCTTTGGCTATGGTCAGACCTTCAGAGCAGGAACTATAGCTGCGCTTGCAGATAAGACTGCTTTTGGATATGTCAAAAAATATTATGATGAGATAGGCGTTCCTAAGCGAATGGCCGAAATTAACAGAATAGTTGCAGGTTGTACCGGTATAAGACGTGGTACAGGTCAGCATCCTGGCGGTATCGTAGTTCTTCCGGTGGGAGAGGATATCAATACCTTTACACCGGTTCAGCACCCGGCTAATGACCAGACAACAGCTACCATAACAACACATTATGATTACCACTCCATCGATCATAACCTGCTCAAGCTCGATATACTCGGACACGATGATCCGACCATGATCAGATTCCTTATGGACTGCACAGGCGTAGATCCCAAGGATGTACCTTTTGATGATCCACTTGTAATGGAACTCTTTGAAGATACAGGTTCTCTTGGCATAACTCCTGAGCAGATAGGCGGAACACCACTTGGATGTCTTGGAATCCCTGAATTTGGTACTGACTTTGCCATGAACATGGTTGTTGAGGCTAAGCCTACATCGCTTAGCCACCTTATAAGAATCTCAGGTCTGTCACACGGAACCGACGTATGGCAAGGCAACGCCCAGGTTCTTATCAGTAACGGAACTGCAACGATCGATACAGCTATCTGTTGTCGAGACGATATCATGATCTACCTTATCCAGAAGGGTCTTGATCCATCTGATTCTTTCAAGATCATGGAGTCAGTCCGTAAGGGTAAAGTCGCTAAAGGCAAAGAGCCCAAGTGGGAGCAGTACAAAGCAGATATGAGGGCTCATGACGTTCCTGAATGGTATATTGGTTCATGTGAGCTTATCAAATACATGTTCCCTAAGGCGCATGCTGCCGCATACGTTATGATGGCCTGGCGAATTGCTTACTTTAAGGTATATTGCCCGCAGGCATTCTATGCAGCATGGTTCTCGATAAGAGCGAAAGCTTTTTCATACCTTGATATGTGTCAGGGAGAGAATCACCTTCATGGAAGAATGCAGGAACTCAAGAATAAAGAAAAAATGTCACCTGTTGAAGAAGCAGAGTATTATGACATGAGACTTGTCGAAGAGATGTATGAAAGAGGTATTGAATTTGAGCCTATTGATATATTCAAGGCCAAATCCCGTCTTTTCCAGGTAGTCGGCAACAAGATCATGCCTTCTCTTACTGCCTTCGATGGAATGGGTGAAAAGGCAGCAGATGCAGTAGTAGAAGCTGCCAAGGACGGACCATTTCTTTCTAAGGACGACTTTAAGGAAAGAACCAAGTGCCCTCAGAAAGTAGTTGATGCAATGGCAGAAATGGGCCTTCTTGGAGATATCCCTGAGTCCAACCAGATCTCTTTGTTCGATTTTATGAAGTAGTAATCCGTGCCTTATAAAAAGCCGAAATATATTTATGGGGTTAGGAACTGATGAAGAAGGAATAATATGATAATAGCAAAATACTTCGTAGAATTTATAGTTTACAGCTTTCTGGGCTGGGTATACGAATGCACATATTGCAGCATTAAGTCCAGACACTTTAGTAACAGAGGATTTCTTTATGGTCCTGTATGCCCCATATACGGATTTGGAGCGATCGGCTGTTCTATAGTGTTTGGGAATTTTAGTCTCACCATAGGCGGCAAGACGCCGCTATGGGAGATATTCGTCATATGTGCCTTCGGCAGTGCTATACTGGAATATGCGACTAGTTATTTTCTTGAAAAAAGATTTAACGCCATGTGGTGGGATTATTCGAATACTCCGCTTAATCTAAACGGAAGGATATGCCTTCCTGCAACCCTTGGTTTTGGACTTGCCGGAATGCTTATAGTTAAGTTTGTACTGCCGGTCTCCGAGAATATTAAGGGACAGATGGAACCTGTTTTTGCGGAAATACTAGCCCTTTTTCTTATGGGAGTACTTGCTGCGGATACAGCACTTACCGTACAGTCGCTGGTTGATCTGACCCAGAAACTTGACAATTTTGAGCTTGGTTTTAATAATAAAGTAGAAGAGAATATTAAGGCGATATATGAAATGCCCGGAGAGATACGTGAAAAATACGAGGCATTTACTGCTAAGCTTACACAAAGGCAAAAGTATGCTCTTTTTTCTATTAAAGGATATACGTCGCAGTCGAGAAGTTATATGGCTGCGCGTGTTAGAGAATATTTGGAAAATATAGGTTCTAAGATCAAGAAGAGTCTACCGGAGAAGACGCAAGACAGATCAGGAGACTTAAAATAGGATTGAGTATCAGTTATGACCAAAGTTGAAAGAGAAATACATTTTAAACTGCTTGTGGATGAGATTGCTAAGGATGCAAGATCACAGCAGATGAAAAAATATATACAGCATGGCAGGATAACAACATTTGATCATTGTATGAGAGTAGCAAGACTTTCTTATGCTTTGGACAGAGCGTTTAGACTTAGATCAAGTGAGAGAGAGCTTGTTAGAGGTGCTTTTTTGCATGATTATTTTCTGTATGACTGGCACAAAGATTTCGTGATCAAGAAGGCGCCGGAGAACTGGATACTTCCTTTTAGACTTATGCACAAGTTTTTTCATCTTCATGGATTTACACATCCTCAGTCAGCTATGGAGAATGCGTTAAGAGATTTTGATCTTACAGATAAAGAGGCGCAGATAATCCGTAGTCACATGTGGCCACTTACTTTTTTGCATCCGCCAAAATCAAGAGAGGCGATACTTGTATGCGCTGCAGACAAGATCGTATCACTTCAGGAAACAGTGGCTATGCGCTGATAAAAATATTTTTTTGAAAAAATTCAAAATAATGCTTGCATTAATATAGATAACATGGTATCTTGTTCAAGTCGGTTCAATGCACCGACAAAAACATGGCTCGTTGGTCAAGAGGCTAAGACGCTGCCCTCTCACGGCAGAATCACCGGTTCGATTCCGATACGAGCTACTCACTGTTTTTAAACACTGAAGCGGAAAAGAGCAGCCCAACCCGAAAGTTACCGCAGATTGAAATTTGCGGTATATTTTTTGCCCTGATGCAAGGCTTTGGACTTACTTTTGGGAAGTTTTTAACCTGCCATTACAAAACTTGACGTTTTTGCATAAAGGTGGTATGGTTATAAAGTAATTATGTGGTTTTTGGGAAGTGGACTTTCGCGAGTCCGCTTTTTTGTTGCACAAGACCGGCAAGCGAATGGATGCTTGCATACAAATTCATTTGCCGGTTGTAAGAACATGGAGCACGAAGTGCGGAATGTTCGTGTGCGAAATCGAGTAGGAGTCAGCCTACTCGATTGCATAAGGCGAATTTACCAAGAAGTAAGATCATGATTGCAATAAGTATTATGTGAAAGGTGGCATATGTCGAGAAAAGAAGATATTGAGAGAAGAACTGAAGAGTTACTTACTCCTATTGCCCAGAAGCATGGCACAACTGTTTATGATGTTGAATATGTCAAGGAGGCAGGAGACTGGTATCTTCGCGCCTATATTGACAAGGAAGGCGGAGTTAACATTGGCGACTGTGTTGATGTGAGCCATGATCTGTCGGATGCGCTTGATGCAGACGATTTTATTGAAGACGCTTATACACTTGAGGTTTCAAGTCCCGGCCTTGGGAGACAGCTCAAAAAGGACAGACATTTTGAGAACAGTCTCGGTCAGGAAGTGGATTTAAAAACTTATAAACCTGTAGATGGCTGTAAAGAGTTTACAGGAATCCTGAAGGCATTTGATGCTGATAACGTTACGATCACAATTCAGGATACAGACAAGATTTTTTTGAGAAAAGATATTTCAGTCATTAGACTGTCACTGGATTTTTAATGGTGATGCGCTAAGGCGCAGAAAGGAAGAAGAGGAAAAGACATGAGTAAAGAACTTATGGAAGCACTTGATGCATTGGAGAAAGAGAAGAATATCAGTAAGGAAAGCCTTTTTGATGCAATTGAGAATTCTCTCATGACCGCATGCAAGAACAATTTTGGCAAGGCGGACAATGTAAAAGTTGAGGTCGACAGACAGACCTGTGAATTCCATTTATATGCCGAGAAGACTGTAGTGGAGACAGCTGATGATGTTATGGATCCGGCTGAGGATATATCACCGGAAGATGCTACCAAGATAGACAAACATGCCAAAGTCGGCGATATAGTAAGAGTTCCGCTTGACTCTAAGAACTTCGGTCGTATTGCGACACAGAATGCCAAGAATGTCATTCTTCAGAAGATCCGTGAAGAAGAGCGCGGCGCTATCTATAATGAATATTTCGAGAAGGAGCATGACATCGTAACAGGTGTAGTACAGCGCTTCATCGGACGTAACATTTCCATAAACCTTGGACATGCTGATGCTATTCTTACAGAGAATGAGCAGGTTAAGGGTGAGAGCTATCGTCCTACAGACAGGATCAAGGTTTACATCCTTGAGGTTAGAAATGGCAACAAGGGACCTCGTATCCTTGTTTCACGTACACACCCTGATCTTGTAAAGCGTCTCTTTGAGCAGGAAGTTACTGAGATCAAGGATGGTACTGTAGAAGTTAAGGCTATCGCAAGAGAAGCCGGAAGCCGTACTAAGATTGCCGTATATTCTCAGAATCCTAATGTAGATCCTGTAGGAGCATGTGTTGGTGTTAACGGCAGCAGAGTAAACCTTATAGTAGAAGAGCTTCGCGGTGAGAAGATCGATGTTATCGAATGGGATGAAAACCCCGGTAATCTTATTCAGAATGCTCTTTCACCTGCTAAGATCGTTGCAGTATTTGCTGATCCTGATGAGAAGACAGCTAAGGTTGTTGTTCCTGATTATCAGCTTTCACTTGCAATTGGTAAGGAAGGACAGAATGCCCGCCTTGCTGCAAGACTGACAGGATACAAGATTGATATTAAGTCTGAGACTCAGGCTAAGGATGCTCCGGGATTCCGTTATGAAGATTATCTTGATGACGAAGAAGAGTATGAAGATGAGGAGTTCTCAGAAGACGAGATCGATGAAGCCGTTGAAGAAGTTCTTGATGAAGAGGTTTCTGATGAGGCTTCTGAAGAATCATCTGACGAAGAGTAATGTTTCGTTTCCTTTTTTAGGGATGAATATTTATTGAAATAAATATTTCAAATCAGTATTATTCGAAATAAGGTATCTGGATTTGATATAAACTTGTTTCGGTAACAATAAAGGAGTCTGAATGGCAAAAAAGATACCGATGCGTCAATGTATCGGATGCGGTGAGATGAAAGAAAAAAAAGAACTGATAAGGATCATAAAGACGCCGGAAGGCGAGCTGGTTCTTGATAAGACGGGCAGACAAAACGGCAGGGGCGCATATATTTGCAATAATGCTGAGTGTCTTGCAAAAGCCCGTAAGAGCAAAGGGCTTGAACGTTCTTTTAAACAAAGTATCAACGCTGAAATATATGATGCGCTGGAGAAGGAGCTTTTAGGAACATGACCAAAGAAGAACAAGGAATCTATTCTTTCCTGGGCTTGTGCATGAAGGCCGGTAAGGTGACTTCCGGTGAGACCGGAACCCTTCAGAATATCCAGTCGGGCAAGGCGAAGCTTGTAATAGTAAGTCTTGACGCTTCAGACAATACAAGGAAAGAAATGCTAAACAAATGTAAGTCCCATAATGTAACGGTCCAAGTCTTCGGGCAGAAAGACCTTCTGGGACTTTCAATAGGCAAATCGGAGCGGAGCAGCCTGGCGATCACTGATCAGGGGCTTGCCAAAGCTCTTTTAAAGAAACTGCAGACCATAGAACAGAACGGAGGGGAAACGAATGTCAAAGATTAAAATATCCGAACTTGCTAAGGAGCTTGGAGTAGAGAGTAAGGAAGTTGTAAGCTTCTTGCAGGAAAAAGGCGTTGAATCTGCAAAACGTTCCACCAGTTCTGTTGAGGATGATGATGCAGACAAAGCCAGAAAACATTTTGGCAAAAACGGTGCATCTAATACACCACAGTCTAAGGCTGCAGATAGTGCCTTAGATGATAACAAAAGCGAAAAAGAAGTAAAGGAAGATAAGAACACGATAGCAGCAGATAAAACACCAAAGGCCGGTCAGGCAGCGGCTGATAATCAGCCTAAAAAGAAAAAGAAGATCATTATTGTGAGCAATCAGGGAAATGCCAGAGGTAACTCTTTTGGTTCATCCCATAATAACTCATCCAATCAGAATCAGAAGAGAGATCGTTCTGATAATCAGAGAAACGGCCAGGGAAGAAATGGCCAGAATGGAAGAAACAATTCATTTGCTTCCAGCCAGAATGTATATCATCCTATCAAGCCTAAGACAGCACCATCTCAGCTTGAGTATGAATCAAACATTCGTAAGACAGAGGATAAGCCTGCGGCACCTAAGAATGTGCAGCCGGTTAAGCCAGCTAATACAGAAACAGCTCCAAAAGCTCAGGAGGCTGCTCCTGCAAAGGTTGAGACTGAAGTTAAGACTGAAGTCAAGAATGATGTAAAGAATGATGTAAAGAAGCCTCAGGTTAATGAGACCAAGCAGACTGAATCAAATCAGTCATCTCAGCCTCGTGATAACAAGAATTCCGGTAATCAGGGCAGAAACTTTGAAGATCGCAGACAGGGTCAGAACAGAAATGACAGAAATGCCGGCGGCTTTAGAAACGGTCAGGGCAGAAACGATCGTAACGATCGTAATGACAGAAACTCTCAGAACGGTGGAAGAAACTTTGACAGAAACTCTCAGGGCGGCGGAAGAAGCTTTGACAGAAACTCTCAAGGTGGAAGACCGGGCCAGGGCGGCATGGGTTCAAGACCTTCATTTGACAGAAATGGTCAGGGCGGTGGAAGAAGCTTTGACAGAAACTCTCAGGGCGGAAGACCGGGAGCAGGAAGAGGAGGTCAGGGAGCTTCATTTGCAGCAGCTTCTGATGCACCTACAGAGAAGTCCAATCGTCACAATGATCGTAGATTCGACAAGGACAAGAAGACCAAGAAGGATTATGAAGAGGAAGAGATGCCACGCAGCAAGCGCGTAGGCCGCTTCATTAAGCCTGAGGTCAAGAAGGAAGAGGAGCCTGTTGAGCAGATCAAGACAATTACTATTCCTGAAAGCCTTACTATCAAGGAACTTGCAGAGAAGATGAAGATGCAGCCATCTGTTATCATCAAGAAGCTCTTCCTTGCAGGTCAGATCGTTACAGTTAATACAACTCTTTCTTATGAAGAGGCTGAGAATATTGCAATCGAATATGACATCATCTGTGAGAAGGAAGTTCAGGTTGACGTTATCGAAGAACTTCTTAAAGAGGATGAAGAGGACGAGAAGGATCTTGTACCAAGAGCTCCTGTTGTCTGCGTAATGGGTCACGTCGATCATGGTAAGACATCACTTCTTGATAAGATTCGTGATTCAGCTGTTACTGAGAAGGAAGCAGGCGGAATCACACAGAAGATCGGTGCTTATATGGTATCTGTCAAGGATAGAAAGGTTACATTCCTTGATACTCCCGGTCACGAAGCATTCACAGCTATGCGTATGCGTGGTGCTAACTCTACTGATATCGCAGTTCTTGTTGTAGCTGCAGATGATGGTGTTATGCCTCAGACAGTAGAAGCTATCAACCATGCTAAGGCTGCCAATATCGAAATAATCGTAGCTGTTAACAAGATTGATAAGCCAAGTGCTAATATTGATCGTGTTAAGCAGGAACTTACAGAATATGGTCTTATAGCTACAGATTGGGGCGGATCAACAGAATTCGTACCTGTATCAGCTAAGACCGGCGAGGGAATCGATACTCTCCTTGAGACTATCATTCTTACAGCAGATATCCTTGAACTTAAAGCTAATCCTAACCGTACAGCAAGAGGTCTTGTACTTGAGGCCAAGCTTGATAAGGGTAGAGGTCCTGTTGCTAACGTACTGGTACAAAAGGGTACACTTCATGTTGGAGATTTCATCTCTGCAGGAGCTAGCTCAGGCCGTGTACGTGCTATGGCTGATGACAAGGGCAGACGTGTTAAGGAAGCAACTCCTTCACAGCCTGTAGAGATCCTTGGTCTTTCAGACGTACCTAATGCAGGTGAAGTATTCATAGCTCATGATTCCGATAAGGAAGCTAAGCAGTATGCTAACATCTACATGCAGCAGCACAAGAAAGACCTTATCGAAGAGACTAAGGCTAAGATGTCTCTTGATGATCTGTACTCAAAGATTGAGGAAGGTAAGCTCAAAGAACTTGATATCATCATCAAGGCAGATGTACAGGGTTCTGTAGAAGCTCTTAAGGCAAGCCTTATGAAGCTTTCCAACGAAGAAGTTATGGTTAAGGTAATCCATGGCGGCGTTGGTGCTATCACAGAGTCTGATGTATCACTTGCATCTGCTTCCAATGCTATTATCATTGGTTTCGATGTAAGACCTGATGCAACAGCTAAGTCTATGGCTGAGCATGAAGGCGTAGAGATCAAGCTTTACAAGGTTATCTATCAGGCTATCGATGATGTAGAAGCTGCCCTTAAGGGAATGCTTGCTCCTGTATACGAAGAGAAGATCACAGGTCATGCAGAAGTTCGTCAGATATTCAAGGCTTCTTCTATCGGAAATATCGCAGGTTCATTCGTACTTGACGGTAACATCCAGAAGGGCTGCAAGGTTCGCGTAAGAAGAGGCGATGAGTTGATCTTCGAAGGCGATCTTAAGTCACTTAAGCGTTTCAAGGACGATGTTAAGGAAGTTAAGGAAGGCTACGAATGTGGTCTTGTATTTGACGGATTTGACGGCATGAATGTTGGCGATAACATTGAAGCTTATATCATGGTAGAAGTTCCGAGGGACTAAGCTTATGAGAAAAAACAGTATAAAAAACAGCCGTATCAACGGCGAAGTTATGAAGGTTGTAGCTGAAGCAATTCGTTTTTCCAAGGATCCCCGTATCAGCCCTATGACATCCGTAATGGATGTCGAGGTTGCTCCGGATCTTAAGACCTGTAAGATATGGGTTAGTGTCCTTGGCAACGACGAAGATCGCCAGCAGACCATGGAAGGACTTTCAAGTGCTTCCGGATATATACGTTCTACACTTGCGCGTACTATTAATCTTCGTAATACACCACAGCTTCGATTCATAATGGATGATTCAATAGAATATGCTATTGACATGACCAAGAAGATCGATGAAGTTACAGCTCATGATAATGAAGTAAGAGCTGCTCGTGGTGATGAGGAAATAGAGGAAGAAGATGAGAATTGAAGAAGTTATCGGAAGCGCTAAGACTATAGGAATCACTGGGCATGTAAGACCTGATGGTGACTGTGTAGGCTCATGTATTGGAATGTATCTGTACCTTAAGAAGGTATATCCGGCTGCCAGAATTGATGTATTCCTTCAGGAGATACCAAAAGTGTATTCGTTCCTTACCGGAACTTCTGATGTTAATACAAGTTTTGAAACAGATGTTGATAGTTATGATGCATTTATAGTTCTGGACACCGGCAAGGGTCGTACAGATGGCGCTGAAGCCTTTTTTGACAAGGCCAAGATAAAGATCAACATAGATCATCATATATCCAATAAAGAAGGTACCGGAGATATCAATTATATATATCCCGAGGCAAGCAGTGTGTGCGAGCTTTGTTATGAAGTGATGGATCCTGAAGTTATCGACGTGGATATTGCTAAGGCATTATATACAGGAATGGTAACAGACACAGGAGTATTCAAATACTCTGATACATCACAAAAGACAATGGAGATCGCAGGTAAGCTGATCACTTACGGATTTGAATTCGATAAGCTTATAGATCATGTCTTTTTCGAAAAGACATATACACAGATGCAGCTTTTGGGAAGAGCACTTCTTGACAGTAAGCTTATGCTGGATGGAAGACTTATCGTATCTTCAACAGATCTTAAAACCCTGAATGAATATAATGCCAAGGGAAGCGATCTTGAAGGAATTGTAAGTCAGCTCAAGCTCACTGTAGGCGTAGGATGTGCACTTTATGCACATCAGCTTTCAGAGAATGAGTACAAACTTTCTCTTAGAAGTGATGGATCTGTCAATGTTGCCAAAGTTGCCGAAAGCTTCGGTGGTGGCGGACATGACAGAGCTGCCGGAATCACAATGCAGGGAGATCTTGAAGATATTTTTGCTAAAGTGATTTCAAAGATTGAAGAACTTATGCAGTGATAATGATAGGGGAACGATGAACAGTCGTTCCCCTTTTGTAGCACAAGAGATTAGTGCTGCGACTCATTCATGATCAGATTAAATTTAGTAATGATCTGGCTGATTAAAATAATATCTTTTGAAAGGTTTTTATGGCTAATAATTATAATGGTCTTATAAATATATATAAAGAACCAGGATTTACCTCTAATGACGTAGTTGCCAAGATGCGTGGAATCCTTAAGATGAAGAAGATAGGGCATACGGGAACACTTGATCCTGAAGCTGTAGGTGTCCTTGTCTGCTGTGTAGGAAGCGGTACCAAGCTTGTTGAAGAGCTGACAGATCATACCAAAGAGTATATAGCTGTATGCAGGCTCGGAGTAGAAACTGATACCCAGGATATGACAGGAACAGTTATTAGAGAGTATCCTGAGGATACTATACCTGATGTAGATGCTCTTAATGAGGCGGCACAGGCTTTTGTCGGTGACTATGATCAGATTCCGCCTATGTATTCTGCGATCAAAGTTGGAGGCAAGAAGCTCTATGAACTTGCAAGACAAGGCAAGGAGATAGAGAGAAAGCCCAGAAGGATACATATTGATTCTATTTCGATCCTTGATACAAGCCACCTTGCCGACAGGCATGAGTTTACAATGGAAGTCAGGTGCAGTAAAGGAACCTATATCCGTACGCTTTGTAATGATATAGGTCTTAGGCTTGGATGCGGCGGTGCGATGGCACATCTTACACGAACTGCTGTTGGAAGCTTTCACCTTGATACCGCCATCACGCTTGGACAGCTTGAGAAGCTCCGTGATGAAGATAAAGTAAATGATGTGGTGGTTCCTGTAGAAGACTTCTTTAAGGATCTTGATAGTGTTCATGTAAAGAGCTCTTGCCGTAAGCTTATAGAGAACGGCAATCCTTTTACGGTTATGGATATCTGCGATGCAGAGCCTGACAAAGCACAGGATTCTCAGAAAAAGGATGCGATGTACGAGGATGGAACAAGAGTTCGTGTATATGATCAGGACGGTTTGTTTTTTGGAGTTTATAAATACAATGCAAAGATAAAGCGTTTCTGCGTTGATAAGAATTTCTATACTCCATAACAATATGAGCGTGTTAGAAGATGCGTCCTTGTTACATCGTGTAATTGGGAATGTCTGGAAGTGCATGGATAGCTCGAGATAAATTCAGAGTTTACTATATATTTACTGAAAGTAGAAAAACAATGGAAATAATAAAGGATACAACTGATTTTCATATAGAAGGTCCGTCAGCAATTGCTATCGGCAAATTCGACGGAATACACAAAGGCCACAGGAAACTGCTGTCAGACCTTATAGAGGAGAAGAATAACGGAAGAAAGACTGTGATCTTTACTTTTGATCCGTCTCCGGCATCTTTTTTTGCAGGACATGTTGTCCCCGGACTTACTACAAGAGAAGAAAAAAGAGAATGGTTCCTGCAAAACGGGATAGATGTTCTGATAGAGTTCCCTATGAATGAACAGACTGCAGCTACAAGTCCTGAGGAGTTTGTAAAGCGTTATCTTGTGGACCAGATGGGTGCTAAGTATGTTGCAGCAGGAATGGACGTTTCATTTGGAGATAAAGGAAGAGGTGACTGGAAGCTCCTTTCGGCTCTTGGCAAGGAATATGATTTTGAGACACATTTTATTGACAAGGTCGAGCTTGAGGGCAAAGAAGTCAGTTCAACCCTTATAAGGCAGGAAGTTACTAATGGCAATATGGAAAAGGTTGCAAGACTCCTCGGATGCCCATATACAATACACGGTGTTGTAAGCCACGGACGTGCCCTTGGACGTACGATAGGTATTCCTACAGTCAATGTAATACCTTCTAAAGAAAAGCTCCTTCCGCCAAACGGTGTATATTATTCTGTAGTCCATGTTGGAGATAAGATACTCAGAGGTATGACCAATATTGGTACTAAACCGACTATTACAGATGAAGACGTTGTTGTATCTGAAACATATCTGTATGACTTTTCGGGAGATCTTTATGATAAGGATATCTCTGTATCACTTCTGTCATTCAAAAGACCTGAGATGAAGTTTAACAGTATAGATGAGCTCAAAGCTCAGATGAGCAGTGACGTAGAGAATGGAAGAATATATCACCACAATATGGAAACATCTAAACATAATTGGAGCGAGTAGGGATACATATAAGCAAAATTCATAAATAAAATACGATAAATCAAAAGATACTTTACAATTTGTTCTAGATGTGATAAGTTTAAATAGCTGTCCTTATATTTTAAGGGCATAATAGAAATGACCTTTACCTGGTTTATGGATCTCCGACCCGGACCCGGTAACAGGCGACTTGTATAAAGGAGAAAAGAAATGATTTCAAAGGAAAAGAAAACAGAGATTATCAACAAGTACGCTGTAAAGCCTGGTGATACAGGATCACCGGAAGTACAGGTAGCAGTTCTCACAGAGAGAATCGCTGAGCTCAATGCTCACCTTGACAAGAACCCTAAGGATCACCACTCAAGACGTGGTCTTCTTAAGATGGTTGGTCAGAGACGTAATCTTCTTGGATACCTTAAGGCAAAGGATATTGAGAGATATCGTAAGCTGATCCAGGAACTTGGTCTTAGAAAGTAATTCTGTTCACAAGGGCGGGGAGACTGTATCTTCAGTTGTCCCTGCCTTTTTGCTTATATCAGAAATTTTGAATAAGCCGTAAATATAGTAGAAGAAAAGAGAAGAAGAGTACTGCACACGCGCCTCTGAAAAACGGGGATTGCGGATGAGCAGCACAAGAAGGAGAAAAAATGGTAAAAACTTACACAATGGATCTTGCCGGACGTACTCTCAAGGTTGAGATAGGCAAGGTTGGTAAACAGGCAAACGGATGCGCTTTCGTTCAGTATGGCGATACAACACTTCTTTGCACAGCAACAGAAGCTAAGGCACCTCGTGACGGTGTTGATTTCTTCCCACTTAACATCGAGTACAGTGAGAAGTTCTATTCAATCGGTAAATTCCCGGGCGGATTTAATAAAAGAGAGGCTAAGCCATCAGAGAACGCGATCCTTACAGACCGTATGATCGACCGTCCTATGAGACCTCTTTTCCCTAAGGATATGAGAAATGACGTAACTGTTGAGAACATGGTTATGGCAGTTGATCCTGCATGCAGGCCTGAGCTTGTTGCAATGATCGGATCATCCATTGCTGTAGCTATTTCTGATATTCCATGGGATGGTCCTTGTGCATCTACACAGATCGGCCTTGTTGACGGACAGATGATCATCAATCCTTCACAGGAACAGTGGGACAACGGAGATATGAAGCTTACAGTTGCTTCTACTGCTGAGAAGGTTATCATGATCGAAGCCGGAGCTAAGGAAGTTCCTGAGCAGGATATGATCAGATACATCTATGAAGCAGATGCTGTCAACAAGCAGGTTGTTAATTTCATCAACTCTATCGTTGCTGAGATAGGTAAAGAGAAGCAGCCTTATGTTTCTGCAGCAGTTCCTCAGGAGATCTTTGATGCGATCAAGACTATCGTAACTCCTGAAGAGATGGAGAATCTTGTATTTACTGACGACAAGATGGTCAGAGACAAGAACATGGATGATGTAACAGAGAAGATCCTTGCAGATCCACGTTTTGCTGAGAATGAAGAATGGGCAGCTTTCGTAGGCGATGCTGTATATCAGTATGAGAAGAAGACTGTTCGTAAGATGATCCTCAAAGATCACAAGAGACCTGATGGACGTGAGATCACACAGATCAGACCTCTTTCAGCTGAGATCGATCTTATACCTAGAGTACATGGCTCTGCTATGTTCACTCGTGGACAGACTCAGATCTGTGACGTAGTAACACTCGCTCCCCTTTCAGAGGCTCAGAGAGTAGAAGGTCTTGATCCTTTCGTTACAGAGAAGAGATATATACACCAGTACAATTTCCCTGCTTACTCTGTAGGTGAGACTAAGGTTTCAAGAGGACCGGGACGTCGTGAGATCGGACATGGTGCTCTTGCAGAGCGTGCTCTTCTTCCAGTACTTCCTTCAGCAGAAGAGTTCCCTTATGCAATCCGTGCCGTATCAGAGACATTTGAGTCCAATGGATCTACATCCATGGCTTCAACATGTGCAAGCTGTATGGCTCTTATGGCTGCAGGTGTTCCTATTAAGGCTCCTGTTGCAGGTATCAGCTGTGGTCTTGTTACAGGCGATACAGATGATGATTTCGTACTTCTTACAGATATCCAGGGTCTCGAAGACTTCTTCGGCGATATGGACTTCAAGGTAACAGGTACACACAAGGGTATCACAGCTATTCAGATGGATATCAAGATCCATGGTCTTACACGTGCTATCGTTGAAGGCGCTATCGGAAGATGTAAGGACGCTCGTGAGTTCATCATGAACGGTGTAATGCACGATGCTATCGCTGAGCCTCGTAAGGAAGTATCCAAGTACGCTCCTAAGATCATCTCTATGGAAGTACCTGTTGATAAGATCGGTGATGTAGTTGGTCAGCGCGGTAAGACTATCAACGAGATCATCGCTCGTACAGGTGTTAAGATCGATATCACAGATGATGGTAAGGTTTCTATCTGCGGCGAAGATCAGGCAAAGCTTGATGAAGCTAAAGAGATGATCAGAATCATCATCACAGATTTCGAGAAAGGTCAGATCTTCAAGGGTAAAGTTGTAAGTATCAAGGAATTTGGTGCATTCATCGAGTTCGCTCCCGGAAAAGAAGGAATGGTACACATTTCTAAGATTTCTAAAGAAAGACTTGATCATGTAGAAGACATCCTTACACTTGGCGACGAAGTAACTGTTGTATGCCTTGGCAAGGATCGTATGGGCAGAATCAGCTTCTCTATGAAGGATGTAGCTCAGAACTGACATTAAAAATAAGAGATTGCCTGATAAGCTTTAGAGCTTTGAAGACAGTCTCTTTATGTTGTGTAAATCGGCCGGTGTGGAAAAAACATACCGGCTTTTATTAGGCCCCGGCACAAAAGGGCTTAATTAGAGTTTTAAAAGATATGTGTAGATAAGCTACCGGATGATCAGTATCATCTATGTAGACTAGGATTAATAGAGGTTTATTTAACAATGAGTGATAAGAAGACAGCAGCAGAAATAGCAAAGCGCAGAACCTTTGCCATTATATCCCATCCTGATGCAGGTAAGACAACACTTACTGAGAAGTTTCTTCTCTATGGTGGAGTTATCAATCAGGCAGGTTCTGTTAAAGGTAAGGCAACTGCCAAGCATGCAGTTTCTGACTGGATGGAAATAGAAAAACAAAGAGGTATCTCAGTTACCTCATCAGCACTTCAGTTTAATTTTGAAGATCATTGTATCAATATTCTTGATACACCAGGACACCAGGATTTCTCTGAGGATACATATCGTACACTTATGGCTGCAGACTCTGCTGTCATGGTTATAGATGCAAGTAAGGGTGTTGAGGCACAGACCAAGAAGCTCTTTAAGGTTTGTACCATGAGACACATTCCGATATTCACATTCATCAACAAGCTTGACCGTGATGCCAAGGACACATTTGATCTGATGCAGGATATCGAAGATAACCTTGGAATAGAGACTTGCCCGGTTAACTGGCCTATCGGTTCAGGTAAGAACTTTAAGGGTATCTATGAAAGAAAAGAAAACAGGATAGTTACTTTCTCAGGTACAGAGAAGGGAACTAAAGAAGGAGAAGAGAACTTCATAGATTTTGATAATGAATCTGCTGTTCTTGATCAGATTGGTGAAGATGCTTATGAGAAGCTTCAGGAAGAAATGGAACTTCTCGATGGCGCAGGAGCTCAGTTTGACCTTGATGCAGTTCGTGCAGGACAGCTTACTCCTGTATTTTTTGGTTCAGCTCTTCAGAACTTTGGTGTGGAGATATTCCTTCACAACTTCCTGCAGATGGCTACACTTCCTACAGGTCGTGTGTCAGGTGATGAAGTTATCGATCCTGTAGAGCATGATTTTTCTGCATTTGTATTCAAGATTCAGGCCAACATGGATGCAAGACACCGTGACCGTATCGCATTCATGAGAATCTGTTCAGGAAGATATGATGCAGATAAGGAGATCAAGCACGTTCAGTCAGGACGTACATTCAGATTGTCTCAGCCACAGCAGCTTATGGCTGATGAAAGAAAGATCCTCTCTGAGGCATATGCAGGAGATATCATCGGTGTATTTGATCCGGGTATCTTCTCAATAGGTGATACTGTATGTATGCCAAAGGACAATGTTAAGTATGAAGGAATCCCGACCTTTGCGCCTGAACACTTTGCAAGAGTTCGTCAGGTTGATACCATGAAGCGTAAACAGTTCGTTAAAGGTATCCAGCAGATAGCTCAGGAAGGTGCGATCCAGATTTTCCAGGAGTTCAATACCGGACTTGAAGAGATTATCGTAGGTGTAGTTGGTATACTTCAGTTTGATGTTCTTAAGTTCCGCTTAAAGAATGAGTACAACGTTGATATCATTTTGGAGAATCTCCCTTATGAATATATAAGATGGGTAGATTCTGATACAGATATGTCTTCACTTGTTGGAACTTCTGACATGAAGAAGATTAAAGATATGAACGATCGTCCACTTCTTCTTTTCATTAATGAGTGGAGCGTTGATATGACTGTTAAGCGTAATGAGGGACTTGTGCTTTCAGAATTCCGTAAGAACTGATTTTGAGATTATATATTGATCACCAATGTCGGGCCATTAGCCACTAGCCTTGCTCTTGGCATGCGGTTGTGAGTTGATTCAAGATTAACGAGGTTGGGAGATGTCAAAACAAGGAAAAACAGTAACGAACGGATCTGGAAACTTTATATCATGCATAAAAACGTTGTTCATTGCTGCTGTCTGTCTATTCATAAGTGCATCGCTTACAGCATGCAGTCTGGATGACGCAGTAGATATTGCCGGTGAACTTGCAAGTGATATTGGTGAAGGCGCGCAGATTGCAGGCCGTGAGATAGAAGATATATATGAAGAACTTACGGATACAACTGCAAAAGAAGGCGCGACTTCCCCGGAACAAGACAGCAGTAGTGGTCATAACAGTACTTCGGACCTCTATGAAAGTATTATAGAAAGTACTGCAACAGGGGATTATCCTACAAGTCAGATGCAGGAAGATCTGGATGATATCGGACTATCTGAGGATAGAATCGGTGATATAAAGGCTGAGCAAGAAGGATATTATTATTTTGATCAGCTTAATAGTGATCAGCAAAGTCTTTATGCTCAGATATTACATATCATGTCTTGTCAGGCAGACGATATTTATGTAAGCACTACGGATATGGATGAAGTTGAGATTGTGCAGCAATGCGTTCTGAATGATCATCCTGAGATCTTTTATATAGACGGATATGTTATGAAAAGGTATATGGATCCTGATACGCAAGAGATCAAAGCTCTTACTTATGGCGGTAAATATACTCTTTCATCAGATCAGATATCTGAAAGAGAGGATGAGCTTGCATATGCTGCTGATATCATAATAGAGGGGATGCCTGATACATCAGATGAGTACGAGATCGTCAAGTATTTCTATGATTACATCGTACTTAATACGCAGTACAGGATAGGATCAGAGGATAACCAGAACATCTGTTCTGTACTATTGAATAAAGAAAGCGTTTGTCAAGGCTATGCCAAGACATTACAATACCTTCTTCAAAAGGTTGGGATCACCTGTGAGATGGTATCAGGAACAGTTGATAATGGTCAAACAACGTCCACACATGCATGGGATATTGTAAAGATAGATGGAAACTGGTATTATGTTGATCCTACCTGGGGAGATTCTTCTTTTTCAGGTTCTGTAGCGAGTGACACAGAAGTGGTCAATTATGCATATTTATGCGTTACTACACAAGAGCTTTCTGCAACCCATAAGATAAATGAGATTGTCCAAATGCCTGTGTGCACAGCAACTAAAGACAACTATTTTGTCAAAGAGAATGCGCTTTTTGACAGCATCGACACAGCAAAACTGAGCAGTCTTTTTACACAGGCTATATCAGATGGCAGTAGTAGTGTGACATTTAAGTGCACTGACGCTGATACGTTCAATGAGATGAAGACATATCTTTTTGCAAGTGACACAGGAAAAGTATTTAATTACCTTCCGGCGATGTCTACAAGAGCAGTATATCTTGCTCAGGATGCGACACTTACATTTATTATATGGCTTTAAAGCCCTTAAATGCGCCTTCTTTGCAAAATGCATAAAAACAGTTATAATCATTATTGATTATATTTTTATAATCTATGATTCTAAAAATACAGAAATATAGCTAATTTAGTATTATTCTATTTGAAAGGGAGATTGTTATGGAAAAGACAACTGATAACAGCTCTTTTAATTTGAGAGAGAATTCAGATATCGGAAGTGTTAAGATCGCAAATGACGTTATTGGGATGATAGCAGCACTTGCTGCTATGGAGATAGATGGAGTTTCCGGAATGCCGGGTAATATTACATCTGAGTCACTTCAAAAGAGTGGTAAGAAGCTCACTAAGGGCGTAAGAGTACAGCTTAGCGGTAAGAATGTAGCTGTTGACCTTGCTCTTTTAATGGGATATGGTTTTAACATCCCTGCAACAAGCCAGAAGGTTCAGACTCGTGTTAAGAGCACGGTTGAGAACATGACAGGCTTAAACGTTACAGATGTTAACGTACACATTTCAGGTATTACCGTAGCTGAAGCGTAAGTTTTGTAGTTGAACATTGAAAAGGAAATAGTTTATGAAAAGAAGTGAAGAAAGAGAGCAGGTATTTAAGCTCCTGTTTCGTGTAGAATTTAATCCTATAGAGGAGATGGCAGAGCAGGAACAGCTCTTCTCAGAGGATCTCCCTGAATCAGAAGACCTTTTTATGAATTCTGATGCTAAGAGATTAGCAGAAAAAGATGCAGATAAGATCAGAGATAAATATGAGAAGATCGCTGCAAAACTGCCACAGATTGACGAGATGATCAATGAGAAGACACTTGGCTGGGATACAGAACGTATGGCCAAGGTTGATCTTACTATCATCCGCCTTGCGGTATATGAGATTAAATTTGATGAAGACATACCTACAGGAGTAGCTATTAACGAGGCAGTTGAACTTGCCAAGAAGTTTGGTCAGGATGGATCTGCTTCATTCGTTAACGGAGTATTGGCTAAATTTGCTTAAGAATAATGTTTATACCGTAGCACAGGTAAATTCATATATTAAGGGAATGTTTAACCAGGACTTCCTTCTTAGGAAGCTCACGGTTAAGGGCGAAGTCAGCAATTGCAAGTATCATTCTTCGGGTCATATCTATTTCACTTTAAAGGATCCGTCAGGAACTCTTAATTGTGTTATGTTTCGTGGAAACAGAAACGGTCTTAAGTTTCAGATGACAGAGGGCCAGCAGGTGCAGGTAACCGGAAGCTGTGACGTATATGTCAAAGGCGGAAGTTACCAGCTCTATGCTACAAATATAGAGCCTGACGGAACCGGACAGCTGTATGAGAAGTATGAACAGCTGAAGAAGAAGTTGGAAGAACTTGGAATGTTCTCACCTGAGTACAAGCAAGAGATTCCAAAATACATACGTACACTTGGAGTTGTGACTGCTCCCACAGGAGCTGCAGTGCGTGATATCATCAGCATTACCAGAAGGCGCAACCCCTACGTGCAGATTATTCTCTACCCTGCGATCGTGCAGGGAGTTGATGCTCCTGCCAGTATAGTCAGAGGGTTGCAGGTTCTTGCAAGCACTGATGTTGATGTGATAATAGTTGGACGAGGCGGAGGATCTATCGAAGATCTGTGGGCTTTTAACGATGAGTCTGTTGCACAGGCTATATTTGATTGCCCGATTCCCATCATATCTGCAGTTGGACATGAAACAGATACAACAATAGCTGATTATGTAGCAGACCTTAGGGCACCAACCCCGTCAGCAGCTGCAGAACTGGCTGTGTATGAGTATCAAAGGTTTATGTCAGATATAGAGGATTATAGGAATATCCTTTACGGACAGCTGGATGCGACGCTAAGTTCATATAAGCATGAGCTGAAAGTAAGACAGAGTATGCTAAGAGCGTATTCTCCATGGGCCAGAATAAGGGACAGGAGGATGAGGCAGGCTGATTATGTTGATACTTTAAATCTGTTATGGAAACAGCAGCTTTTGAAAAAAAAGAATATGCTGGATATCCGAATTGAGAAGATGAAGGGATTGTCTCCGCTTGATAAGCTGAAAAGCGGTTTTTCATATGTGGAAGATGAAAATGGCAACAACATAAAAAGCGTAAGTCAGACTGCTCCGGGCAAGGATATTAAAGTCAAAGTCACAGATGGAACTATATATGCCAAAACTATATCAACTGATACACATAGTATGTTTTCTTAAAATAATCCATATTCAAGAATGCATAGAATGAGGTGGGAGATGCCTGCAGCAAAGAAAACTAAACCAAACACAGCCAAAGATGAATTAAATATAGAAAACCTTGAAAATATAAGCATAGAAGAAGCTTTTAAAAGAGTTGATGACGTTATTTCTGCAATGCAGGAAGATGATATTACATTGGAAGACTCTTTTCGAAGATACAAGGAAGGAATGGATCTTCTAAAGACAGCTGGAAGTCTGATCGACAAGGTTGAGAAAGATGCACTCAAGATATCTGAAGACGGAGACCTTGAGATTTTTGAAGATGATGAAGAATAAAGAGATTATGACCATGTAGGGTCATAACTTTGGACCTAAAAACCAGATCTAGAGATAAAGAGTGAATTATAAATAATTTACTTAAGATGTAAAGGCAATAATGGAGGAAAATATGTCAGATCCCGATGAAACTTTTGAAATTAAGCGTCAGGAGAGAATTGAAGCGGCAGAGCATATTATAACAAGCTATTTGCCAAGAGAAGAAGGTCGTCAGAAAACAGTCATTGAAGCCATGAATTACAGTGTTCTTGCCGGTGGCAAGAGACTAAGACCTGTTCTTATGCGCGAAGCATATTTTATGTTCGGTGGAAGAAATGAGATGATCATTGGACCTTTCATGGCTGCACTTGAGATGATACATACATACTCTCTTGTGCATGATGATCTTCCGGCGCTTGACAATGATGAATTCAGACGTGGAAAAAAGACAACACATGCTGTTTATGGCCCCGGTATAGCAACTATCGCCGGAGATGGTCTTTTGAATTTTGCTTTTGAGACAGCCCTTCAGGCTGCTCAGGAGTGCAAAGATCTTCCGGAGTATGATGGAAGTGTATCAAGCCGTATGCTGGCAGCGCTTACTGTTCTTGCTGAAAAAGCGGGAATATATGGCATGATCGGCGGTCAGTGTGCGGATATTGAGGCTGAGAATAGACAAGATGTGACACCTGACGATCTTCTCTTCATACATGAGAACAAGACAGGAGCACTTATTGAGAGTGCGCTTATGATCGGTGCTATCCTTGCAGGTGCAAGCGCAAGTGATGTTCATAAGATGGAGCAGATAGGTCAGAATGTCGGTGTTGCCTTCCAGATTCAGGACGATATACTTGATGTTATCGGAGACCAGGACAAGCTTGGTAAGCCGATAGGTTCTGATGAGAAGAATGACAAGACAACCTATGTCACATTTTATGGACTTGATAAATCAAAAGAGGAAGTAGCTAGACTTTCTGATGAAGCTCTTGAACTTTTAAGAGAGCTTGAAAGCCAGGAAGGTCATGAAGATATTTTCCTGGAAGAGCTTATTACCTGGCTCATTCACAGAGATAACTAATAAAGCTGCGTGAAAGAAAATGGATAAAATTATACTTGATAAAATAAATAAGACCGGAGATGTAAAAAATATACCTGAGAACGAACTGCCTATGCTTTCACAGGAAATACGTGATTTCCTTGTCCAAAAGCTCAGTGTTACAGGTGGTCATCTTGCATCAAATCTTGGAACTGTGGAGCTTACTATCGCTCTTCACAGAAGCCTTAATCTACCTGAAGATAAGATCGTATGGGACGTAGGACACCAGTGCTATACCCATAAGATACTTACAGGAAGAAAGAATGATTTTGATAACCTTCGTAAGTTCGGAGGTATAAGCGGTTTCCCTAAAAAGTCTGAGTCTGATACAGACTGCTTTGATACAGGACACAGCTCAAACTCTATTTCTGCCGGCCTTGGAATGGTCAAAGCAAGAGACCTTAGAGGAGAAGACTATACAGTTGTATCTGTGATAGGTGACGGAGCACTCACTGGCGGTATGGCTTATGAGGCTCTTAATAATGCTGCCAAGCTTGAGACTAACTTTATAATCATCCTCAATGATAACAACATGTCTATATCCGAAAGTATCGGAGGTATGTCCAAATATCTGGGACATATACGTACTATGGACGGATATCTCAACCTCAAGGCTGATGTATACAAGCAGCTCTCGGGTCAGACACGAGTTATCGAGAAGATCCGCCACGTCAAGAATAACTTCAAGCAGTTCTTCGTGCCAGGTATGCTCTTTGAAAACCTTGGTATTACTTATCTGGGCCCTATAGATGGCCATAATGAAGCTCTTCTTGAACATGAACTTCAGGAAGCCAAGAAGGTTAAGAAAGCAGTTATGCTCCATGTTATTACCAAGAAAGGCAAGGGCTATGAGCCTGCAGAAAAGCATCCTTCAAGATTCCACGGAGCAGAGCCTTTTAATATAGAAAATGGTATCCCTGCGCACCACAGAAAGGTTGCAGCATATCAGGATATATTCTCTACAGTTATGTGGAAACTTGGTGAGCGTGATCCAAGGGTATGTGCTATCACAGCTGCTATGGCTGATGGAACAGGACTAAAAAGGTTCAGGAACAAGTTCCCTGACAGGTTCTTTGATGTGGGAATCTCTGAAGAGCATGCTGTAACATTTGCAGCAGGACTTGCAGAAGGTGGCATGAGACCTGTTTTTGCAGTATATTCCACTTTCCTTCAAAGAGCTTATGACCAGATCATAGAAGATGTATGTCTTCAGAATCTACCTGTAGTTCTGGCGATAGACAGAGCAGGACTTGTTGGCTCTGACGGCGAGACTCATCAGGGAATATTCGATCTTTCATATCTATCAAGTATGCCAAACATGCATATCATGGCGCCTAAGAACAAGTGGGAGCTGTCCGATATGCTGAAGTTTGCAGTTAATTTTGACGGACCTATAGCGATAAGATATCCAAGAGGAGAGGCTTATGCAGGTCTTGTTGACTGGAGAGCGCCTATTGAGATGGGCAAGGCTGAGCCAATATTTGAAGAAGGAGGAGTACTCCTTCTCGCAGTAGGAAGCATGGTTAAGACAGCAGTAATGGTGCGCGAGATCCTTGCCGCTCAGGGAATAGCCTGCTCTCTTACCAATGCCCGATTTGTAAAGCCTATTGACGAAGAGTATATCCTCTCAGTAGCTGATAAGCATCCTCTTATCGTGACCATGGAAGAGAATGTTCTCTCAGGCGGATTTGGCGAAAAGGTAAGAAGTCTTCTTGGTGAAAAAGGTTGTAATACCAAGATCATGAATATAGGTATTCCTGATCAGTTTGTAACACACGGAAGCCCTGATACTCTTATGGCAATGCTTGGAATTGATGAGAAGTCTATAGCACAGAAGATCAAAGCAGAGCTTGACAGGATGGAGGACAAGAGATAATGCCTAAAACCAGATTAGATGTACTTTTGGTTGAAAGAGGGCTTGTAACGTCTAGAGAAAAGGCCAAAGCTTTGATCATGGCAGGAGATGTTTTTGTCAATGGTCAAAGAGAAGATAAACCGGGAACTTCCTTTCAGGAAGACAAGATAAAAAATATCGAAGTAAAGGGCGCTACGATTCCGTTTGTGAGTCGTGGAGGCCTTAAGCTTGATAAAGCTGTAAAGACATTTGAACTTGATTTTACAGGCTTTACATGCATGGATATAGGAGCTTCTACAGGAGGCTTTACCGATTGTATGCTTCAAAATGGAGCATCTAAGGTATATTCCGTAGATGTAGGTCATGGACAGCTTGATTGGAAGCTTAGAAGCGACGAAAGAGTCGTATGCATGGAGAAGACTAACTTTAGATATCTGACCAGAGACCAGATTGATGATGATATAGACTTTGCTTCATGCGATGTATCTTTTATCTCACTTACAAGGATACTGGTGCCTGCCAGAAAGCTTCTCAAGGACGGCGCTCAGATGGTGGTACTTATAAAACCACAGTTTGAGGCAGGTCGTGACAAGGTTGGCAAAAAAGGTGTCGTAAGAGATAAAAAGGTCCACGAAGAGGTTATAAACAGAATAGTTGACTTTGCAGATGCTGTAGGTTTTAAGATACTTCATCTTGACTATTCGCCAATAAGAGGCCCTGAAGGCAACATAGAATACCTTCTTCATCTTCAAAAAGATGCTTCCAGAAATGAAGAAGTATCGCTTTACGACGAGGCTACAGCCCTTAAGAAGTTTGGCACTATAGAAGACGAAGGCACGGGAATATCTAAGACATCACAGTACGTAACACTAATACATAATGCTGTAGAAGCAGCGCATGGGGAGCTGGAAGTTTGAAAGTGTTTCACTTTCGAACCCAAATTGGTGTAGTATACCCCACCAATTTAAAACAATAACAACTCGCCTTGCTCGTGACATGAGGTTAAGTTTAATGAATCACTTTTTGATTTTTACTAATAAAAGCAAGGACAAGGATCTGGAATTAACACACAAGGTTAAGGATTTTCTGGAAGCTCATGGCAAGGTGTGTCATATAGCTCAGTTTGAAGAACCGGGCAACAAAATCTTAAGACCGGATGCGGTAATGTTCAAAACACAGGTGCCGCCTGATACTGAGTGTTGTATAGTCCTTGGCGGCGACGGAACGATGCTTCAGGCTGCAGTTAATGTCAGAGATATGGACATTCCGCTTCTTGGAATCAATCTCGGGACTATGGGATATCTCACCGAAATTGATAAAAATCATATAAATGAAGCCCTTCAGAGGCTTATAAGTGATGACTATGTTATCGAAGAGCGAATGCTTCTGTCAGGTACTAAGATAACAGGTGAGAGAAAAGAATTTACAGCACTTAATGATATTGTTATCGCAAGAAAGGCTGCAGTTCAGATCATCAAGCTTGTGGTATATGTTGATAACAGGCTTCTTACTACCTATCTTGCAGACGGTGTTATTATATCAACACCTACCGGCTCTACCGGCTATAATATGTCAGCAGGAGGTCCGCTAGTAGCACCGCAGTCCAATACAATAGTGATCACTCCGATATGTCCTCATTCACTTACTAACAGAAGTATAGTACTTCCTGCAACCGAGACAGTAACAATAGAGCTTGGTGCAGGCAAGGCTGACAGAATACAGGAAGCCGAAGCCAGCATAGATGGTCATTATGGAACGTCTATATCAACAGGTGACAGGATAGAGATAAGGAAAGCCGCCAAGACATCCAAGATCTTAAGAATGAATCAGGTAAGCTTTGTTGAAATATTAAATCAGAAGCTTTTATAAAATAACCTTAGACAGGGGGGAACATGAAAAAAAACAGACACAGTAAAATAATAGAACTAATCGAGAATAATGAAGTAGAGACTCAGGAACAGCTTGCAGACCTTCTTAAAAAGGACGGATATGACGTAACTCAGGCTACAGTATCCAGAGATATAAGAGAACTGCGCCTTACTAAGGTTCAGACCGGTGATGGACGCCAGAAGTATCGTGTTATGGATCACAATGATGAAGAACTCCAGGACAAGTATATCAAAGTCCTTCAGAGCGGATTTGTATCTATGGACAAGGCTGGCAATATGCTGGTACTTAGAACCGTATCAGGTATGGCAATGGCAGTTGCAGCAGCACTGGATGCTCTGCATCTTTCACAGATAATAGGCTGCATTGCAGGTGATGATACTATCTTTGCTGCAATCAGAACAGAAGAGGATGTACAGGAAGTTATGGACAGAATCAGAGAGATGCTCTGATATCTGACACATGAAGCGCTTATAGAAGCTTTTGGGGGAATAAATGCTATATTCATTACATGTCAAAGATCTTGCACTTATCAAAGAGCAGGAAATAGAATTTGGAGAAGGGCTCAATGTACTTACAGGTGAGACAGGAGCCGGAAAGTCGGTTCTTATCGGATCTGTTAACCTTGCATTGGGGAGTAAGGCAGACAAGGATCTTATAAGAACAGGTGCAGATTATGCACTTGTAGAGCTGACTTTTTTTGTTGATAACGAGATAACCAAGTCAAGGATCAAAGAGATGGATCTTCCTATAGAAGAGGATGGAACTGTGATCCTGAGTCGTAAGATAATGGACGGCCGTAGTATCTGTAAGGTCGGAGGAGAGAATGTCACAGTTCGCCAGCTTCGCCTGCTTGGCGAACTTCTTATCAATATTCATGGTCAGAATGATAATCAGACCCTTCTTCAGAATAAAAAACATCTTGAAATACTGGATAGCTTTGCCGGTGACAAAGTTCTAGAACATAAGAAAAAGTTAAAAGAAGTCTGGAGCCTGCATGAAAAGATAAAAGCAAAACTTGAAGAAACTGACATAGATGAAGCTACCAGAAAACGTGAGCAGGATCTTGCTATGTTCGAACTTGAAGAGATCCAGGGAGCTGATCTTAAGGAAGGCGAGGATGAAGAGCTTGAAACAAGATATCGTCGTATGGCCAATAGCCTTAAGATTACAGAGGCTGCAGGAGAAGCAAGGCAGCTTCTTTTTGGAGAAGAAGGAGAGAGTGCATCAGACGCAATCTCCGGTGCACTTCAAAGGCTTATAGCTGTAAGTGCATATGATGAGAGCGTCAAAGAAGTTACAGATCAGCTTGGAGATATAGATAATCTCATGACAGACCTTGGACACAGCCTGTCAGCTTATCTGTCGGATCTTGAATTTGACGACGAAGAATTTAAAAATACAGAAGACAGACTGGACCTTATCAATCATCTGAAGGATAAATATGGTAATAGTATAGGCGATATCTTAAAGTATGCTGATGAAAAGCAAAAGCAGCTTGATATCCTATCTAATCTTGAAGAAGAAAGAGCAAGGCTTCAAAAAGAACTTGGAGATTGCCTTGAAGAAGCCAAAAAGATCTGTGGGAAGATATCCGAAATCAGAAAAAAGAATGCCAGGGAACTTGCAAGCCAGATGAAGCAGGCTCTTATAGATCTCAATTTCCTTGATGTACAGTTTAGAATAGATGTTATTCCGGATGAAGAGCATATTACATCATCAGGATATGATGAAGTTGTATTTATGATATCTACTAATCCGGGTGAACAGTTAAGACCACTTTCTGAGATAGCAAGTGGCGGTGAACTATCAAGAATCATGCTGGCACTTAAGACAGTATTTGCAGATCAGGATGATATAGCTTCTCTTATATTCGATGAGATAGATACCGGTATTAGCGGTGTTACAGCCTGGAAGGTTTCTGAGAAGCTTGGAAAGCTTGCGGCAAGCCATCAGATAATATGCATCACGCATCTTCCTCAGATTGCAGCGATGTATGACAGACACTTCCTGATCAAAAAGGGTCTGTCTGACAGCCGTACTATCACAAGTATCAGCAGGCTTTCAGATGATGAGAGCATTGACGAACTCGGCCGCATGCTCGGCGCCGGAGAAGTAACGGATGCTGTAAGACAGAATGCAAGAGAGATGAGAAATAAGGCACTTAAAACTAAGGTATGAAAGGACACCCATGACAATTAATACAGATGATCTGATCAACAGCATAATTGAAAGCCTTGACCGTATAGAAAATGTACAGCTTTCGGATATCCCGAATATGGATCTGTATATGGATCAGCTTACCACTTTTATGGATGAAAGGCTTCATAAGACTACCCGATATCCCGGTGAAGACAAGATCCTTACCAAGACCATGATCAATAATTATGCCAAGAATGATCTGCTTCCCCCTCCCATAAGGAAGAAGTATTCCAAGGATCATCTGATTCTTTTGATATTTATATACTATTTCAAAACAGTTCTTTCAATAAGTGATGTTCAGACGCTCCTTGATCCTCTTAAGAAGAGATTTCATATAAGTGATACAGATGGTCTGACATTGTCTGAGATCTATCAGACAATATTTGATATTGAGGAAAAAGAGGTTGATCCGTTAAAGGAAGACCTTTTGAAAAAGGCAGATATAGCCAACAGCCTATTTGAAGATGCAGAAGACGCAGATAAGGATGAGATGAAGCTCTTTGCTTTCTTAAGTCTCCTTGCCTACGATGTATATGTCAAAAAGCTGATAATAGAAAAAGTGATTGACGGAATTGATGAGAAATCCGGCAAGAACAAATCCAAAGAACAGTTAAAAGAAGAAAAACGTGCTGCAAAGGAAGCGGCAAAAGCCAAGAAGGCAGCTGCCAAAGCGGCTTTAAAGAAAGGAAAGGAATAAACTCTCTTGAGTATTTACGATACACTTAACGTTGAACAAAAAAAAGCAGTACTTCAGACTGAAGGCCCTGTCCTGATATTGGCAGGTGCCGGATCAGGTAAGACAAGAGTACTGACACACAGAGTTGCTTACCTTATAGATGAATGCGGAGTCAATCCATGGAATATCATGGCTATTACTTTCACCAACAAGGCAGCAGGAGAGATGCGCGAGCGTGTTGACAAGATAGTAGGATTTGGTTCAGAGAGTATCTGGGTCACAACCTTCCATTCTACCTGTGTAAGGATCCTTAGAAGATATGCAGACAGACTTGGATATTCCAATAACTTCACGATCTATGACAGTGATGACTCTAAGTCTGTGCTAAAAAATATAGTCAAGCAGTACAATCTTGAAACAAGAGACTTAAAGCTTAGACAGATTCAGAACACGATCTCGAAATGTAAGGACAATCTTGTAACAGCTAACTCATATACACTTTCAAGCGGTAATGATTTCCAGAAGCAGAAGATCGCAAAAGCTTATCAGGAGTACCAGATATCTCTGAAGAAGAATAATGCGATGGATTTCGATGATCTTATCATGAATACCGTCATTCTTTTTCGTGAGAATAAAGATGTACTTGAAAACTATCAGGAACGATTCAAGTATATTATGGTCGATGAGTATCAGGATACCAACAATGCCCAGTTTGAGCTTATAAGACTCCTTGCAGACAGGTACAAGAATCTGTGCGTTGTAGGTGATGATGACCAGTCAATCTATCGTTTTAGAGGCGCCAACATCAGGAATATTCTTGATTTTGAAAAGAACTATCCGGATGCAACAGTAATAAAGCTCGAGCAGAACTACCGCTCTACTCAGAACATCCTTGATGCTGCCAATACAGTTATCAAACATAACAGAAGCAGAAAAGAAAAGGCGCTTTGGACTGATGATGGTGAAGGCTCTAAAGTGAGATTCTGTGAGTTTGAACAGGCACCTGAAGAAGCCAATTTTATTGCTGATGACATCTCTAATAAAAAGAGACAGGGCAAGCTCTCCTACTCTGAGACTGCAGTTCTGTACAGAACCAATGCCCAGTCAAGACTTATAGAAGAGCGATTTGTAATGTATGGTATCCCTTACAATGTTGTAGGCGGTACCAACTTCTATGCAAGACGAGAGATCAAGGACCTTCTGGCATACCTTAAGACAATCGATAATGGAAGCGATGAGCTTGCAGTCCGTCGTATCATCAATATTCCAAAGAGAGGAATAGGTGCTACAACTCTTAATAAGATTGCTGATTATGCAGGCACACATGATATGAATTTCTACGATGCCATCGCTCATGCAAACGAGTTCATCACAGGTAAGACTGTAGACAAGCTCCATGACTTTGATCTTATGATCAAGGCATTCAGGGCCAAGCAGAAGATGATGAGTCTTGAAGAACTCATACATGATGTAATAGATGTCACTGACTTCGAGGAATACCTTAAGAGCCTTGAAGAAGATGATGAGAACAATGGAAGCCAGGACAATGACAGAAGGCAGAATGTTCAGGAACTTATAGGTAAAGTCATATCCTATGAGGAGAAGGCTGATGAGCCTACTTTGTCAGGATTCCTTGAAGACGTAGCTCTTGTAGCAGATATAGATAATGTTGCAGAAGGTGATGAGAGAGTCCTTCTTATGACCCTTCACTCTGCAAAGGGACTTGAATTTGAGCATGTATACCTTGCCGGACTTGAAGAGGGTACGTTCCCAAGTTATATGACTATCAATGCAGAAGATTCCGATCCTATGGCTATGGAAGAAGAAAGACGTCTTGCCTATGTCGGAATCACAAGAGCCAAAAAAGAGCTGACTATATCCTGTGCTCATAGACGTATGGTCAGGGGATCATTTGAATCTCTTGCTGTCAGCAGATTTGTAGATGAGATACCTGAGAGACTTCTGGACAGGTCAGGATCGAGCGTGATGCCTTCATTCCTCTTTGAAGGCGGCGATACAATAGAAGATGATGATGACTACGACTATGATGCTGATGCATATATGCCAAGTTCTAGAGGTAATAATACCCGCAGGACCTTTGGCAACTCCAGTGGATATTCGGGTTCATCATATACTAGAGCTGATTATGCAGACAGATCTTATGGTCACAAGAATTTCAGCTCAGGAAGTGCTTATAACAGCGCTGCCAATACCAGTTCAAGGCTTGGCGGATTCAAGAGTAATGCCAATGACAGATCTTCTGAGAAAATAGATCATGTTCCCGGCAGCAGTATATACGGCCCTGTAGGTAAGCCCAAGGCGACTATCGGCAGAAAGCCTGCGGCAAGAACACCTGTCTCCAAGCCCTTTATAGCAGGAGCTGCCTCATCTCATAAGAGCGCCGGCAAGGGAAGCCTTAACGGTATCTCTAAAGGCCTTCAGAAGCCTTCAGCACTTGATTATAAAGAAGGCGACAGAGTAAGCCATATCAAGTACGGCGTAGGCGTAGTCAAGAAGATCGAAGATGGAGCCCGTGATTATAAGGTTACGGTTGAGTTTGATGATGCAGGGCAGAAGATAATGTTTGCAGCCTTTGCAAAATTAAAAAAGCTTTAAAGAATAGGAACAAGCACGTAACTTTATGGTACAATATAACATAGTAGGTCCTTTGCAATACTATATAATGTTATTATGAAAGGGGTCGCATATGGATAGACTTGATGAAGTATTGGAACTTAAAAAGCTCAATGAACTATTAGGACACAAGGAAGAAAAGGAAGACAAGTTTCCAAAGACTATTCTCTGGATTCTTGCACTTATAGGTGTTATTGCTGCTGTGGCTGCAATAGCATATTGTGTATATCGTTATCTGACACCTGTTTATGATGACGATTTTGATGATGATTGGGACGATGATTATGATTTTGATGATGATCTTGACCCGATCGCTGTAAAGGCAGCAGCTAAGGCCGCTAATGAGGCTAGCAATGTATAAGGCGCTTCAACACGAGTGTTGAAACGCTAGACGGCGATATCTTCGATGTCGACGTCCAAAAAGATGCAGAGCATTCAGTGTTGGCGGCATCTTCGATGTCGACGTCCGATGCGGAGCATTCGGTGTTAGCGATGTCGGCGTCCAATAACAGAAATATTGACGGGAGCAGTGAGCCCTGGGGGGCGGCTGCTCCCGTTTTTGGGGAATGGCGCTGTTGGTTAAAGTGCATTGACAGTAATGCTGATTGCTAATGTATATTAATAAGATAAACACGGTTAAAGATGCGGATTGTTAATGTATACTGATAAGATAGATATGTTTTTACGCTAAGAGTGTGGACAATACGCTTAGTAATAAGTTTGTAATTGGAGATTTATAATGAGAAAAAGGCAGATAATAGAAGGAACAGTTATAAGACGCGACTTCCCTAACAAGGGAATTGTCAGTGATCTTATAAAAGTATCAGCTGATGATGCAGTTGAAAATGAGAAGATGGAGGGTAACTGTGTTATCAAAAATACCCTTCCCGGGCAGCGCGTTCGAGGCATTGTAACTAAGAGCGGCAAGAACAGACTTGAAGCAAGGCTCTTAGAAGTATTAGAAGAAGCTCCTGATGCTATCGAAAGTCCATGTCCGCATTTTGGCATATGCGGAAGCTGCCATTATCTGTCAATGACATATGAGCAGGAACTTGCTCTTAAAGAAGAGCAAGTCAAAAAGCTATTATCCGATGCCTTCAAAAAACAGGAGACAGAGCCTGTATGGGATGGCATCAAGAAAAGCCCTATACGATTTGAATACAGGAACAAGATGGAATTTTCCTTCGGTGATGAAGTCAAGGACGGCCCACTTTCTCTTGGTATGCACAAAAGAGGAAGCATGCATGATATAGTGACTGTTAAGGGATGCCAGATCATTGATGCTGATTACAGGAAGATACTGACATGCGTTCTTGATTATTTTGCAAGCATGTACACACCTCTTTCAAACAATGAAGTTTGTGAAAAGAATATATCTGATGATAACAGTGATGTTGTAGAAAAGAATGATTTAACAACAAATAATATAGTAAGTCAAAAGTATGATCAGAAGATTATTACTGGAAAAGAAACCGTTACTTTTTATCATACAATGCAGAAGAAAGGATACCTCCGTCACCTTCTGGTACGTAAGGCAAGAAAGACAGGCCAGATCCTTGTAGATCTTATAACTACAACTCAAGAAGAGCATGACCTTAATCCTCTTAAAGATGCACTTCTTTCACTTGACCTTGATGGTGAGATAGTAGGCTTTCTTCATACCAAAAATGACAGCCTCTCAGATGCTGTAGTAGATCAGGGCACAGATATTATCTATGGTCAGGACCATTTTACAGAAGAACTTCTGGGTCTTAAATTCGATATAACTCCGTTCTCCTTCTTCCAGACCAATTCGCTTTCTGCAGAGGTACTCTATGATACAGTAAGAGATTATGTCAGAGAAGGAATGAAAGAACAGGGCAGAGACAAGGCACATATCCTGTATGACCTCTATTGCGGAACAGGTACTATATCTCAGCTTATGTCTCCTGTTGCCGATAAAGTCATAGGCGTAGAGATAATCGAAGAGGCCGTAGAAGCTGCCAAGATTAATGCAAAGCGCAATAACGTTGATAACTGCGAGTTCATAGCAGGTGACGTACTCAAAGTGCTCGATGAGATCGAAGAAAAACCTGACTACATAATACTTGATCCTCCCCGCGATGGAATACATCCTAAAGCTCTAAGGAAGATCATAGACTACGGCGTAGACCGTATGGTATATGTATCCTGTAAGCCTACAAGCCTTCAAAGAGATCTTGTAGAGCTCCAGGCAGCAGGCTACCGCATAGAACGCGCCTGCGCTGTAAATCAGTTTCCTTGCACTGTGCATGTTGAAACCATCGTCTTACTCACTAAGACAAACGCATAACCATACAGGTTTGATTGAAATTGTTGACTTTTCTAGAAAGTATATTATGATTTTTATCTGAGATTATTCTAGTTATCGCGGCTGGTTAATCCAGCCGCGTATCTATTCCACACAATGGCTTGTGATGCCGTTGTGATCGGATTATTTCCAAGATTTTTGGATGATGTTTGCTTTTTGGTTGTTGGGATTTGCAGTTTAAGGCTTTTCAACAGGCTGAAATTAGTGGCTATTCCTGTTGGAATTGCTGATTTGTTAGATTTCAACAGTGAATAATTGCGGTTGCTACCTGTTGGAAATAGTGAGTTGCCTGATTCCAACAGTGATGAATAGCAGCTTACACTCTTGCAAACTTTATCGGAAATATGATAGCGAAATACGCGGATGAAATTGATTTTGATTCATTACCTGATCCAGATATCTATCTTCAAAAAAAGGTATATATATGAATCGTATAAGGCGTATATGAAATTCTGCAATAAGAAAACGAAGTAGAACATTGAAGGATAGCATGAGGTGTGATACAATTGATTCACTAATATGAATGTTACATAGGTGAATGATAAAGCGAGGTATCACTCATGATTATCAGCGAAAGAATTATAAAGGTTTTGAAAGAACGCAATATGACTCAGGCGGAGTTTGCAAAGCAGGTAGGTATTTCGACCAGTACCATAAGCGAATGGAAAAAGAGAAAGACCAATCCTACTGTAGAAAAGATAATGGACATCTGTAATGTTTTGCAAATTACTCCGGAGCAACTTCTTACCGGTAAAGGAATTGAGGATGAAGAGGAAATTGCTGCAGCAAGTCCAGAAAGTAAATTCACTCCGGGGGATGTTCAGATGATTGAAGATTATCATAATCTCAAGGAAGAACAGCAGAAGCGTCTTATGGCTTATATGGAAGCACTGAAGAAGATAGAGAGCCTTGAGGATATGTGAAAATGTTTAAAGTTGCAAAAGCGACTTTATCCATTTCCGTGAAGTCGCTTTTTGCGACTTCATGATTTGTTGGTAAAAGTAAAGGAAGACAGTGTTTATGGATAATACAACAGGAGTGCTCACAGTTGAGTTCATTAGAAACTGCGTATATACGATTCGCGGACAGCAGGTGATGCTCGATAGTGATTTAGCTGATATTTATGGTTATGAGCTTAAAGCTATGAATCAGCAGGTGAAAAGAAATATTGAGCGATTCCCGGAAGATTTTATGTTTCAATTGACAAAAGAGGAGTTTGAAAACTTGAAGTCACAATTTGTGACTTCAAGTTGGGGCGGAATTAGAAAGATGCCGTATGTATTCACAGAACAAGGTATATATATGCTGGCAACGGTACTTAAGGGAAGCTTGGCTACACAACAAAGCATTTTTATCATGCGCGCTTTTAAGGAAATGCGTCACTATATCCGTCAGAATCAGCAGTTTGTAACTCAGTCCGAAATGAGCATGGTTACTGCTAAGGTTTCAGAATTATCTGTGCAAATGGCAGGAGCAATTGATTATCAGAAGAAAACGGATAAGGCAATTGAAGATATTCAGAAGAGTATTGATACCCTGAATGAAAATTTTGTTTCGGATAAGGATTTTAAGAATTTTATAATCTATAAAGGGCAGAAGTTTGAAGCTGATGCGGCTTACATAGATATCTATCAGCAGGCAGCAAAATCAATTTATGTTGTTGACGATTATATGAATACAAAATCATTGCAGTTATTATCACAGAAGAATCCAGGCGTGGAAGTAATCCTTTTTACGGAGAATGGGCATGGCAAGAGAGGATTTCTAACGACATCTGTGGTTAATGATTTTATAAAACAGTACCCACCGCTTCGGATTAAACCAAATCCGGATTGTCATGATAGACTTATTGTTCTCGATTATGGATTGCCAACAGAGCAGGCATTCCATTGCGGAGCGTCCAGCAAAGATGCGGGGAAAAAGCTTTGTGCCATTAACAAGGTGGAATCAGTAAATATGGTTAGACCGGTTATTGATGGTCTATTAAAGCTTCCAGACAAAAATATTTAGAGGAGTTGGTTAGATTGGCTAAAGAAAAAGTGAACGGCCAATGGCTTAAGTCCATTGAATTCAAGCTTCCTATCATCTCAAAAGATATGAAGATTAGTTTGGACAATGGTTCGCAAATCGAGACTGTAGTGTTGCTGACAAAGACTGAACACACTTATATGGATATGAAACCAAGAACTTTAACCGCCAGGTGAAGAATAATGCTAAAAAATTTGAGGGTGACGAGTTTATGTTTCGCCTTACAAAAACAGAATTTGATGAAATTTTGAGGTGCAAAAATTTCACCTCAAGTTGGGGCGGCTCGCGCTATATCCCTTATGCATTTACAGAGCAAGGATTATATATGCTGATGACTGTTTTAAGAGGTGACCTTGCAATTAAGCAAAGTAGAGACCTAGTACGAACCTTCAAAAAAATGAAGGATTATATTTTAGGCAATCAGAACCTGATTGGACAGCGTGAGGTTATGCAGCTTTCAATACAGACCATGGAGAATGCAACCGAGATTTCTAATCTTCGCATGAATATTGGCTCTGTTGAAAAACAAATGTCAGATGTAATGGAACAGCTTGAGGATGTAGTTACTAAGTCAGAATTGGCGGACATGATGAATGGCTTTGCCAATAACGAGGACAATGGCTGGCTTATGTTTAATACCAAGTATTGTAGAGGATTTTGGAATAGATAAGTACAAACCTATGATAAAGCAGTTGTTGCAAAATAGTGCATTACAACTGACCTAAGAGGGGGGATAGTGAAGAAACAACAGAAATGTTATATCTAAATGAAGTATAAAGCATTGTAATAGCATGAAGGCTAAAAATTTTACATGGATTTTACATAACCATGTCCATACATTTAGTTGTTGGATCATAAGAATTGTATAAAACCAGTATTTACGGCGGTTTACAGTCTATAGACGATTGTAAGCCGCTTATTTCTTGGATATAATTAAACGGACTACGAAGGTATGATCGGAGAAAGATGAGGAATATACTATGAAAAAAGCTAAATACCAATTGGATAAAGATTTGAAATTTCTTGAAAATCAAGCTCTTTTCCCATGTATATATGTGTATCCTTTAGTAAATCTCTTTATAGGAATGATAAACTGTAAATCAGATGAGAATGTCTCTGTACGTAAAGTCAAAACCCCCGGATACAATGGTCAAAAGCTTACAACGCTTATTATTGAGCCAAGAGATTCGGCCGGTTCAGATGATAAACTTCCTTGCATAGTTTTTTATCATGGTGGGGGGATCTTACTAAAAGCGGTACAGAGCCATTATCAGTTTGCAAAATGGTATGCTGCTAAGGCAAAGTGCAAAGTTGTCATGCCGGATTATAGGCTGATGCCCAAATATAGATTCCCGGTTGCAACCATGGACTGCTACAAGACCTACGAATGGGTGCTTGATAATGCAGATATGCTGGGGATTGATAAGGATAAGATCATTATGACCGGAGACAGCGCCGGAGCGACACTTGTGGGCGAAGTGTTTTTTATGTTAAAAGATAATAAGCTGACATTGCCAATAGGAACTCTGATGGTATATCCAGCCCTTGATAGGCGCGTGAATACTCAGTCTATGCGCAAATTCGTTGATACACCAGTACTTAATTCAAGGATCTCGAAGATGTTCTGGGATGAATATTTAAAAGGAGCTGTTCCTGAAAAAAAGGAGTATGCATCACCTTTAGAAGCCCAGTCATTTGACCAATTCCCAAGAACTTATATAGAAGTTGCTGAGTTCGACAGCCTTCATGATGATGGAGTTCTTCTTGCAGATAGGTTAAGAGAAGAAAAAATTCCGGTAGAATTTCATGAAGTGAAAGGTTCTTGCCATGGCTACGAAGTGGCACTTGGTAGTAGAATTGTAAAGAATGCGCTAGATAGACGTATACGCTGGATTCAGGCAGTCTTGGAAGAGCATTAAGTTTTAGTATAGTTGGAGGAAAGATTGAGGAAATGATAAAAGCATTACTTACTATGGATGATCTTGCCAGCAGGAACACACCTGCGATCGTTGATTCCGGAGTTTGGGTGAGGGGGCTTATATAATTAATGGTATACAAATATCAAGTGCATAAAAAAGTTAAATTCAGCAAAGAAGACCTGATAAGAGCAGGCATGAATGCATCACAGGTAATATTAACGTCATTTCTTTCGCATGTCTTTGTGGGCCTTTTTGCTGTAGTATATGCCTTTATAGTTTTGTTTCCAATAGGCGTAGCTATAGTAAGCAGATCTTATGTATTTTTGGCTTTTTATAGCATACTCATGTCCTTTTTCACAGCGCTCATATATTCGGCCTTTTCTATTTCTCAGAATAAAAATTCCACATTAACACTCGAGGAGACTCAGGCGCATATAGAAGAGGATTCTATATGGGGAAGACTGTTTTACAAAAGGACGATCAAGTATGAAAATGTTTCCACAATATACCATACAGATACATGCCCCTTTGGACTTACTCCTATGGCCAAGAATCGGAGAAATCCTCAGTATGATAAGGATCTCTGGCGCTTCTATAATGGAAGCTATATAGTAGCGGTAGATAATAAAAACAGGATGTTCGGCGCAGTATATCGTGATGAGATCTGGCAGTTTTTAAAGCAGCATTGTAAGAATGCAGACTTCTATACCCTGGAAGAATATAATGCTGAAATTAAGCGAAGACGAGCGCTGGATGAAGAATATGATAAATACAGCAAAATGTATGATGGGTATATTAATTAGTGATCTGGGACAAGATCCATTTTATGGAGATAAAGATTAGAGGGACAGATTAAATTACAGGAATTTTTAGAAAAAAATGATGTGTAATGCAGGGCGCTGCAGAAGTAGAATACAGTAAAATAAAGCTCCCGGTAAGTGCTTTCACTCATCATCGACCTCGATTAATTCGTGAACAGTACCTTTGCCCTCACGTAATTCATTGACAGACTTAAGAATATAGGCTTGGTTCTCTGGACTATAGAATGGATCATCCTGTTTAATTTCAAAAGGAATTCTATGTTCTCTGAGAACGGCTTTGACAAACATATTTATTGCAGCTGAAGATGTTAAACCAACTGATGTACAAAAAGCATCAAAGTTAACTTTATCAGTATCGCTTACACGAGCAGTAATTGTTGAAAGTGCCATAATGTACTACCTCCTTTTAATTAATAATACAACAAAAGCAGTACAAAAACAACATAAAAATGACTATCGTGCGACAATTGATACTAATTTGTTACAGTTCAGACCCTATGTTTGGCTGAGGAAGCGTTATGACGTCCATACCTTGTGTAAAACTTAAAATTTTTGTATAATACGTTGGCGCGTATCAATAATTTTGACGCGTAAAAAGATTTTAAATCGGGGAGAAAATTAAATATGACAGAAACAATTTATGAAGAAAGATACAGGGGAGAAGGATTATCACCAGAGAGTGCACATTTTCTAAGCAGTTGGCTCATGATCCTATTTGGGCTATTCATATTGAATACTATTGCATCCATACTTAGTAGTGAAATAATCATAACTTCTCAAGATCTTTTAATTGTAGGCAATATTATAAGTTTTATAGCATCCATTGCCTATGGACTCATTCTTTTAAAAATCTCGTCTAAGGAAGAAAAATACCGTATAGCAGGCTATTGCTTTCTAGTAACTTCAGCAGCAGATGCTATTAAGCTTATCCAGATTGCTGCATCGGGGGCTTCTGAAGATGTTGATTTTTTAGCCTTTGGAGTTATTATCTCGCTGGTTTCCTTAATAGCGGAGCTTATTGGTAATTATAGTGAATTCACCGGTCATTCTAACGTACTTGAAGGAGTGGATGACGAATTATCAGAAATGTGGCTACGGTTATGGAAGTTGTATATAGGTTCTTTGATCGCTATGCTGTGTAGCATTATTCTAATGTATGTTGCTGGTATGCTTCTGATCATAGGTGCAGTAATAGTAATCTTCATTGTAAGCATTATGAAAATAGTCTATATCTATCAGACATCGAAAGCATTGGACGAATACAATAAAAGACTTAGAAGTGAAGTATGAAAAAAACGTATGGAATAGAAAAGGCGCAGGTTCACTGCGCTTTTTTGCTGTAGACTTGTTTCATTTTTAGGTTATTAACTTTTGGTTCTGGATCAGGTTCCGGCCCTTCTCACTAGAAAAACGATTATGGCTGACATCCATCCCCTAAAACTCACTTTTCATCAGAAAACTTGCAAATATATCCCCATCCCGTGGTATCATTCATATATGCGTTTTAATGGAGGTCAGTGACAAGTATGAAAAGAAAAATAGTAGTAGCATGTATCCTCGCGCTCACACTTACAGGATGCGTCAATACGGATCTGTCGATGAATGCCGATTCTACTGAGGAAGCAAGCAAAGAGAATGCAGCAGGTGAAGAGGATAGCAAGTCATCAGATGATCCATCTGATAAAAAAACAGAACAGACTGATGAAGAGGAAGATGAGACTTCCGAAGAGACAGAAGATGAGGCAGAAGAATCTTATTCAGGCGATGGCTATCAGGTAGTAGCATTTGATGAAAACTCCATGAAAGTAACTATGGAGCCATTTGGCGAAGTTGAACTCATACCGCTTATCGATAAGGATGCAGGCAAGTGGTCTTCATTCAAGATAATGCAGGACGATACAGAACTTGCACAGGTGTATTATTCCCGTTATCACTCTCCAAAGGAAGATGATACATATTATGATGAAATCAGTGAAGTTGGAATATGCGACATTAACTTTGATGGTATCTCAGATGTAGTTGTAGTCGGAGATACTCAGGAAGGAGAGATGATCCAGATCTGTACCGGAGAGTATGAGGATTATAGTGATAGTTATAACTATAATACTTTTAGTAACCCCGAAGCTATTGAGGACTATTTTGGAAGTGACTTTTCAGCAGCTGCAACTATAGCTTTTCTAACAGATGGACATCCCGATGGACAGTTCGACTCATATCAGGAAGCATATGAGATGATCGCCAGCAGATACTGCCTAGGCCATGACTATGCAGATTATGATTATAAACTCATATACTTTGATGATGATGACGTTCCGGAGCTTGTGATCGATTATCCGGGCTACAGTGTCAGCATGTATACCTTCGCAGATGGAAAGCTAATACTCTCGATAGATGACTGGAGCTACGGCGCAGGCGGTAACAGTGGTTACGACTACTATCCTAAAGCAGGTCTTATAGTAAATTATAATACAGATTATGCTGGAGCAATTCTCTATACCTATTACATGACGATGGATGAAAACTACAAAGTCTCGGTGGCATATTCAGAGAAATACTATAACTATGAGGATAAAGATGGAGACGGAGTGCCTTCAGATGATGAACTTGACGATTGGTCTGAAGATTATGAAGGCAAAACAGAGTATGAGTGCTACACAGGTGAAGACCTGACACAGGACGAGATCGTAGACAGGATCAGTGATCTGGTCAAAGGAACCGGAGATGAAATAGATGGTCTTAGCGGCGATGAAAACCTGATAGAGCTCAATGATGAACTGACAGCACCTAGCTGGAAGGTTACAAAGCTTGAAGGAGAGGAAAACAGTTTTACTGTAGGCGGAGAGGAATTTGAGCTTTCGGTAAATGTACCCGAGGAGTATTATAAAGAATTCACTCTTTCAAATGGCGACTCCCAGTACCAGAAAAAAATATTATGTAATACTGAAAACATGTTTTTAATAGAAAAAGCAAATGGAAAGAGCTATCTGTACATAAACATATTAGACGAGGGTAACAGCGACACATTGTATGTATTTGATCTGAACAATACCAAGATAAGCGAACCACGCATATATGAAGATTACTCTTTGTTCTATAATGACATCACAGATGCAAACAGTTTTGTACTTCTTAAAGCTGAGGATATCTTTGGCAAGTCTGTAGTTAAGAAGACTTTTACAGTTGGATTTGACGGCATGCCTGTTAGCGTTGGTAAGTTTGAGTACTACGTAGGCATCGATTCTATCAATCCCGGCAATCCTGTTGGAGAGACAGGTGAGACTATCGTGACCAAAAAGGAGATGACTTTAGATTCATCTGACGATATTGACAGTGAGTATTATTGGACCGAAAAAACTATTCCTGCAGGATCAAACCTTACACTGTACAAAACAGACGGAGAGACATATGTCGATCTTATCACCGATGATGGAGTAGGCGTCAGATTCGATATAGAAGATGGCGTAATATGCGGCGAGTATACAGTAGGTGACTTTGAGGATGTTCCGGAGTTTGGCTGAGGAAGCGCCATGAACATATTGACATGGCAGGAGGAAATAATTATACTTGAGTTTAACTAAATAACGATTACATATTTACGGTAAAGCCAGAGCGATCTGGTGACACAAAGCTATAGGGACTCTCAGAGTCAGCCAGTTGCATGTAACACGAGTAATGGGCATTGCAGCTGTGCAGTGCCTTTTTTATTACCTTTTGGGAAAAGAGATAGAGGATAAACATATGAGAATAGCAAACTTCAAGATAAACAGAATATTGGCGATGCTCATTATTATAGGACTGATAAGTAGCCTGCCGGGATTAACACTTACCAAAGCCCATGCCAAGAGCGACATACCGGCTTATACAGGAAGTGCATCAGTAGTCCTAAACGGCAATATACCAACCTTCGCAGCGTCCGATATCACCACAGTATCATACGAACAGTATGGAGCACTTGATAGCCTTGGAAGATGTACAACAGCTGTTGCATGCATAGGTCAGGACCTCATGCCAACAGAACCTCGCGGATCGATCGGCACTGTAAAACCTACAGGTTGGAATCAGAACAAGTACCCAGGACTCGTTGACTCAGATCCGCCATATCTCTACAATAGATGCCATCTTATAGGCTACCAGCTCACTGGTGAGAACGCCAATGAGAAGAACCTTGTCACAGGTACAAGGTACATGAACGTTGATGGTATGCTTCCATATGAAAATATGGTTGCGAATTATATAGAATCAACCGGTAATCACGTAATGTACAGGGTTACACCTGTATTTGAAGGTAACAACCTCTTATGCACAGGAGTTCAGATTGAAGCGTACTCTGTAGAAGATTCAGGTATGGGAATCTGCTTCAACGTATTCTGCTATAACGTACAGCCAGGAGTTAATATTAATTACGCAGACGGCAGCAACAGCGCTATAGACGGATATGTTCTTCCAACAAATGATGCGACAGAAGAAGATATAACCAGAAGCACTACAGACCAGACCACGCAGCAGTATACTTACGTTGTTAATACCAATACCAAGAAATTCCACTATCCAACATGCAGTAGTGTCAGCGATATGAAGGAAAAGAACAAAATGTATTATGAAGGAACGAGAGATGAGCTTGTAGAATTAGGCTATGATCCGTGTAAACGTTGTAATCCATGAAAATTGGAACTTGGCAGAGAATAAATCATAATGGTTTTTGGGATGCTGATAAAGTCGGAACGGTTAAAGAAGTTAAAGTTAATGGGGAAAATATGTGGACGGATGAACCGTATAGCTTAGATTCAAAAGTTAAAGTAACATATTATTGTAATGATTGATTTTTTATATAGAGATTCGGGGATGTTTGAACGTTACAAGGATGAGAGTATACAGATATGACTAAAGTAACGTGTTCTGTTAACTTATGCTTGCATGCCTGTTCTTGGCAGCCAATCTCCAGCTTATCTTAGAGTCAGCTCATGGAGTATTAAAAAGAATATAAAACTAAATAAATGGTATAGGCAGGAAGGACAGTTTTTCCAGTAACGGAAGAGCTGTTCTTTTTTTGCCCATAAAAAGGAGAAACCTATGGCAGCTACAAGGCTTATGGCGCTTCATATAGTCCGGGGCAGAAGTATTGCAGAGAGCCTTAAGGAGCGGATGGATTATACGGAAAATGACTTAAAGACCGAGAACAAAGGAGTCTTCGAATCTTATAAAAAGAGTGGTTACTCTAAGACCTTCTATCAGGAACATGAGTCAGAGCTACTACTGTATAAGGCAGCAGAGGAAGTCTATAAGTCAGTTCCAAAAGGCCAGACCCTAAACATGCAAAAGCTCCGGGATGAATATGGCCGCATCCTTGAAGAGAAGAAAAAAGAATTCCTTGAATATGCTCAGCTTAATAAAGACATGCATGAGTATATGATTGCAAAGAAAAACTTAGAAATGCTATACCAGCAGGACCTTGAAGCAAATGACAAAGATGGTAGAGCGCAGCGCACCCGAAACTCACGGACGGAGTCTGTGTTGTAAGAGCCGCTTAACGCGTTTGTCGGACAAACGCACTGCTCGCCACAACGACCCTCAGCGCCATCAGGAAGAGAAAAAACGATTTTATTCAGGAGGATTAAAGAAATGAAAGTAAGCGTTAAAGCAAATAAGATAGAAGCCAGCTCCAACAATGTGAGAGGATTATGCACAGTAACTTTTGGAGACAGCTTTGCAGTAAGAAATGTCTCAATCGTTAAAAGCAGAAAAGGCGGTACCTTCGTTTCAATGCCCAGCTTCAAAACCAAAACCGTCGATGAAGAAGGAAATCCGATCTTCAAAGATATCGCATTTCCTATAACCAAGGAGTTTCGCGAAGAGCTTTATAAGAGGATCAAGGAAAGCTATGAGTCTGGGGAGGTGGTAGAGTTTGAGTGGTAAGAATATGAAACCTCGCATGAAAAGCGAAATGGTGGCAGAGGCTTTTACGATTCTCATGGAGGCATACATCAGACAGATTGGCAGAGTATCTTCCGGTCAGAGGTTAACAATTACCATGAAAAGCTATAACTGTTATATCAAGTTCTCCGGCTACAAGGAGATGTTCGACCTCTGCCTCTACAAAAGCGGCGACATCGACCTTAAGATGAAAGAGTTCTGCCACGGAGACTACCAGGAACGCATCTACGCTTACACGGATAACCCCGTCGAGCAGGATGCGTTTCTTGATGAACTAAGAAATGGTCTCGCCGACAAACTCATGGAAGTCGGGACTTGTAATCTGTTGGATTATCATTCGTTTATGGATCTGCTGGATGGAGATAGGCATTTTATTGATTCTTATAACTACTTTAAGCATGAGTGTAGGAGCTATTGTTAAATAATTAGGTGCTGGTTACTGATGTGGAAAACCGTAGAGGTAACCAGCACTTTTTGTGTGAATATAATTCGAAAAAAGAATGAATCATATGAGCTATATTATGATTATAAAAATGAAGATGAGGGAGGTGAAAAACAGCTTAATAAATTGGAATACTGTAGGCGAATACACGGGTTGTCCTTTTTTCTGCACTTCGAAAATGGTATAATTAAGAAATTAAGGACTCCGTTCTTTAGAAAAATATTTGGAGGATTATATGATTACTGGAGACGTAAAAAACAAGATTGACAAAATATGGGAAACCTTTTGGACAGGAGGTATTACTAACCCGTTAGATGTAATTGAACAGTTTACATATTTGTTATTTATAAAGCAGCTCGATGATGTTGAAACTAGAAAGGAAAACGAAGCTAATTTCTACAAGGTAGACTATGAGCCAATGTTCCCTGGCGATTGTCAGAAGTACAGATGGAGCAAGTTTAAAAACCTTGGTTCTGCAGACGAGATGTATGACGTTGTGATGAATGGAGTCTTTCCATTTATAAAGAATCTTCATCAAGATGGCGATTCTGCATATTCTAAATATATGGGGGATGCAATCTTCAAAATTCCTACTGCAGCGATGCTTACAAAGATTATAGATGGAATTGATCAGCTTGAGCTTGGTGATGAAGATACAAAGGGAGATCTTTATGAGTATCTTCTTTCTAAAGTTGCAACAGCAGGTACTAACGGACAGTTTAGAACACCAAGACATATTATCGAGATGATGGTTAAGCTTACAAAGCCGCAGCCAGATGATATTATTATCGATCCGGCAATGGGGTCAGCAGGTTTTCTTATTGCAGCTCAGACTTATCTTAGAGAAAATCATGCAGACCTTTTCTTGGATGAGAAGAAGAGAAATCACTTCAATAACGATATGTTCTTTGGTAACGATATGGATAGAACGATGCTTCGTATCGGTGCTATGAACATGCTTCTTCATGGTGTAGACAACCCTAATATTTCTTACAGGGATAGTTTGTCAGAGCAGAATACGGATATTGAGAAGTACTCTCTAGTACTTGCCAATCCGCCTTTTAAGGGAAGCCTTGATTATGAGGCAGTATCAGCGGATCTTCTTAAGATTACAAAGACTAAGAAGACAGAGCTTTTATTTCTTGCACTGTTTTTACGTATCTTGAAAAAAGGTGGCCGTGCAGCTGTAATTGTTCCAGATGGTGTCCTTTTCGGTTCAAGTAATGCGCATAAGCAGATTAGAAAGGAAATCATTAATAATAACAAACTGGATGCAGTTATTTCTATGCCAAGTGGTGTGTTTAAACCATACGCAGGAGTTTCTACAGCTATACTTATTTTTACAAAGACAGGCAGTGGTGGAACTGATAATGTGTGGTTCTATGACATGAAGGCAGATGGATTCAGCCTTGATGATAAGCGCCAGGAGATTTCTGAGAATGATATTCCTGACATTATTGAAAGGTTCAATAATCTTGATGCAGAGAAAGATAGAGCTAGAACAGAACAGAGCTTCTTTGTTCCTGTGGAGGAAATTGAAAAGAATGATTATGACCTTTCAATCAACAAGTATAAAGAAGTGGTATACGAGAAGGTTGAGTATGAACCAACAGATGTCATAATTGGAAAGATTGAAAACATTGAAACTGAGATTCAGACTGAATTAGCTGAACTCAAGAAATTGTTATCAATTTAATTTAAAGGAAAGGCTCAATTATCAAATTGAGATTTGTAGGGATGATAGATGGAGATTGAATTAAAAAAGTTGGGTAAAATAACAACCGGAAATACCCCTAGCAAAAAAGATGAAAAATATTGGGATTCTGCAGATATATGTTTTGTAAAACCAGATGGAATAGCAGACGAAGGAATTACGTTAATCAATGATTCATCAGAATATATATCAGAGAATGCACGCGGCAAGGCTAGAGTAGTATCTAAAGATGCGGTATTTGTTACATGTATTGGTAGTATTGGAAAAGTAGGAATAGCGGATTCTGGTGACTATGCTTTTAATCAACAGATAAATGTTATAGAGCCGAATGAAAAAGTTTTACCACGATACCTAGCATACAATCTTTTGTACTCAAAGCCTAGGCTTGTCGCCATTGCAAATGCGCCTGTAGTTCCAATAATAAATAAAACACAATTTGGTGAATTCATTGTAAATATTGAAGAAGATAAAACAAAGCAAGCAGAAATTATTTCTGTATTAGATAAGCTAACAGGCATAATAAATTCTCGAAAAAGGGAACTTGAGTCTTTTGATGAGCTTATCAAAGCCCGATTTGTCGAGCTCTTTGGTGATCCATCTCTTAATACAAAAGGGTATCCGATAAAGAGTCTTTCTGAGATTGCTGAGTATTGGAATGGCTTAACGTACAAACCGGAGGATGTTGCTGATGAGGGAACTATTGTACTCAGATCAAGCAATATTCAGAATGCACAGTTGGATTTTGAAGATACTGTTAGGGTTACATGCAGTATAGGTGAAAAGAAATACGTTCAAGATAATGATATCCTGATGTGCTCAAGGAATGGAAGTGCCAGACTTGTTGGAAAGGTTGCGCTTATAAAGGATATAGAAGAGCCTATGAGTTTTGGGGCATTTATGATGATCATTAGAAGTCAGTTTTACCCTTATCTCATGACATACTTTCAAATGCCGGCATTTAGAGCGCAGATTACTACAGGTGCAACAACTACAATCAATCAGATAACTGGTAGGATGCTGGATAATGTAAAGCTTCCTGTGCCTGAAAAGACTGAGTTGGACAACTTTATTTCGTTTATTGAACAAGTCGACAAATCAAAAGTTGCAGTACAGAAGTCATTAGATGAGACACAAAAGTTGTTTGATAGTTTGATGCAAGAGTATTTTGGGTAGGTAGTAGAATGTATTCGATAGCACTTCGCTTTGCAGAAAAGTTTGCGCCACCAGAAGGAACAATTGGTGCGCATCAAAAAATAATAGATGAAAAAGGGTTTGTTTGGTATGGAAAGATGGGAAGCGTCGTTTCGGATGCGAACATAACCAAGGTATTAGACCAAAGTAATCCTAAAATTTTACTTATTCATAGTGGTGGAGTTGAAAGATATTGGGCGTATATTAATGCTGTGAAAAAAGAGAAGCCTGATGACGAAGAGTTTCCGCAATATTATCGACATATTTCAGATAATTTTAAGACGTGGTTTTGCATAACAAAAATTGAACGCGCTGAAAAGGGGATTATGTCAAAATGTATCGTTTCTTCATCAAAGGCATTATTATCGGAAGCATCAAAACATAGTATGAGCCCATATTTTTTGATTGAATGTGAATAATACAATTATTTATTGGTTGAAGGATGCTGGTACAAAGGAGGAAATGTACTAGTATGGAAACAAAGGTAGTTGCAGTATTAAACGAGATGGCGGAGTATCTATCTGTTGCACAAATGAAGAAGCTTCAGGAAGTGATGCTTAAATCGTTCATGACTAAAGAAGCAGAAAAGAAGGATATTTTGAATGAGGAGTATCTCAAAATGTTTTTGGACGCAAAGAAGATTGAGGGATGCTCAGATAGAACGATACAGTATTACCACGCAACTGTAGAAAAAATGCTCATTTCAGTTACTGCTCCTATTAGGAAAGTGACAACAGAAATGATGCGTGAATACCTTTCCGATTATCAACAAGTTAACAATTGTAGCAAAGTAACAGTAGATAATGTAAGGCGTAATATTTCCAGCTTCTTTTCTTGGCTTGAAGAAGAAAACTATATTCTGAAGAGTCCAATGAGAAGGATTCATAAGATAAAAACTAATCAGCAGGTTAAGGAAGTTATTTCTGATGAAGATATAGAAAAAATCAGAGATAACTGTTCTTGTCAAAGAGATCTGGCTATGATAGATCTGCTTTATTCCACAGGGATTCGTGTTGGAGAATTGGTTAGCCTTAATATTGCTGATATTGATTTTGAGGCAAGAGAGTGCATTGTATTTGGTAAGGGAGGCAAGGAAAGAAAAGTATATTTTGACGCGAAAGCCAAATTACATATACAGGATTATATCAATAGTAGAGATGATGATAATCCAGCATTGTTTGTATCATTGGATTCTCCTCATGACAGATTAAAAATAAGTGGGGTGGAAATAAGGGTAAGACAGCTTGGAAGAAGTTTGGCTCTGCAAAGAATTTTTCCACACAAGTTTCGAAGGTCCGCAGCTACACGAGCTATTGATAAAGGAATGCCTATAGAGCAGGTACAGCGTCTTCTTGGTCACTCACAGATCGATACGACCATGCAATATGCGATTGTTAATCAAAATAATGTGAAAACATCTCATCAGAAATACTTGTCTTGATTTAAATTGAGATTTGTAGGGATGACGAGATGAGAAAAACTACCATTGCCGAAGCATGTACATTGCATGCTCGTATAGGATGGCAAGGATTAACTAAAAAAGAGTATTTAGATGAAGGCGATTACTATTTAGTAACTGGAGTTGATTTTGATAATGGGCATATTGCATTTGATTCATGTCATTATGTTACAAAGGATAGATATGATCAAGATCAGCATATTCAGCTGCATATGGATGATATTCTTGTTACAAAAGACGGGACTATAGGTAAAGTTGCTATTATAGATGAACCAATTGATAAACCAGCTACCCTAAATAGTGGAGTGTTTGTAGTAAGACCAAAGGATAAAGCTACGCTCTTACCAAAATATTTAATGTATGTACTGCAGAGCAACAACTTTAATAGCTTTATAGAAAGAATTAAGGTCGGATGCACTATTGCTCATTTGAATCAAGAGAAGTTCTATCAGTTTGAATTTCCGCTGCCTCCGGTGGATGATCAGGAAAAGATAATCAAAGTTTTCGATACCATGTTTTCTGTTCTTTATGCACGAAAGCTCGAGATTCAAAAGCTTGATGAACTTATCAAAGCCCGATTTGTCGAGCTCTTTGGTAATCCATTTGACAATGAAAAATGGGATATATGCGAGCTAAAAGATATTTCTGAGTCTATGATTGATGGAAGTAATGTTGACCCAAAGTATTATGATTCTGAAGGGGATGTTCTTTTTTTGCGAATTCAGAATGTATGGAGAAATGAGTTTAGATTAGATGATTCTGTTTATATTTCTCGGGAGATAAACAATAACAATTATTATGATACATCTTTAAAGACCGGAGATTTGTTAATCACTAAAATTGGTAGATTTTACACGAAAGATAGCAGTTTAGGACGTGTTTCTGTTTATCGAGGTGAAGATGATTGTGCTAATTACAGTAATAATATTATGCGTGTACGCTTAATTGATTCCATGAACAGTGAGTTTGTGAATGCCTTACTAAACCTTGATGATTATCAGAAGTATATTAAGAGAACTAGCAAAGGTGGTACTGATAAGAGGGCGTTGAGTAAGTCGCTGATTGGTAGCTATCCAATTGGACGAGATAAACAAGTCGACAAATCAAAAGTTGTATAAAATAAGGGAGATGCTATGGATAGAGGATATTTTGTAATTGATATAAATAAATATGATAATTACGGAGAGTACCTGAATGCCCTAGACAGATTACCCTTTAGAGAACGTGAAGCGGTAACACCAGAGGTTGTTATAAGAATCTGTGATGAACTAGCTAAGCAGATTAAAACTGGTAGAATCCTTGTTTCAAGTTTTATATCCGGTTCATTTTCTAATGGGTTGAGTGAGTTGGGCTACAAGGTAGCATCCTTTATTCAGAACGATACTGAGAAGCAGATAGCTGATAAGTTCTCATTTGAACAATATTATAAAGGCAGTGAAGAACAGTTTGATTTAATTTGCGCAGATATTCCATTTGATGCCAGACTTAAAGAGTACATCAATGAAATGGCAGACGTTATTTCTGTAGCGATTAAGGAAGATGGTTTTTTTACTATGACGTTTCCGGTGTCTGTTTCTTATGATAAGAGATATAAAGATATATTAGACTATCTGGAAAAAAGGGGCTTATTTGCTAATGCTGTAATTGATATGCCTAAAGGTACATATGCTCCTGTGACTAATATAGAGACCAAGATACTTATATTTCAGAAAAAATGCTCAGAAAAGAGATTTATTGCCAAGATATCTGAGTTAAAAGATGTAAATGTTGTAATTTCAAACTATGTGAATGATGTAGTTGCGAAAAACTATTCTATTGGTACTTGGATAGAGCGTGATAAATATTTTGATTTACAGGATTTCGAGGCTGAGCTTGCATATAGGAAAGAAGCTAAGAACTATGGTGGCAATGCGCTTAGCATTGAGAGCTTATCAAAAGAGATTAATCGTCCGGATAGAGAGAATAATTTTAAAGATATCCCAAATGCTATTTATATCCCAAAGGTAGGAATATCGCAGGTAGTTGATAGCATAGAGGATTTTACTATCAAGCCACAAAACTATATTCAGGTAGTATTAGATGAGGAAAAGATTTCTACTCAATATGCATGCTTTTTCCTTAATTCAGAGCATGGTATAGCAAATCGTAAAATGATGATGAATGGCTTTATTCCATCATTTAATCTTCAGACTATAAAAGAATTGGTTATAGCATTGCCTGAAGGTGACGGAGAACAAAGAGAGATTCTTGAAACACATAAACAGATTGAAGAACTTAGATTACAACTGGATGCACTTGAATCTAAATTTTTTAAGAAACCATCGGATTATAAGACGATTCAAAAGAGCTTAAAAGATATTAACAATGCTGAGACTTTAAGTGACTGGGTGGAGACACTGCCATTTCCATTGGCATCAATACTTCGAAGATATTTAGCAGAGAATTCTTATGAGAAGAAACAGGAAACACTATTTTTGTTCTTTGAAGCATATGCTATTTATAATGCATGTATTTTACTGAGTGTTATAAATGATAATATAGATGCATTTGAATGCAATACAATGTTTGAAACCACGGATGTTAAATACTATACACGGTCTACTTTTGGAAGCTGGGTTACTCTGAATAAAATCATAACCAATTATGTGCTTGGGAAAATCGGAGGCAAGAAGGCCGAAGAAGGTGAAGATAATCCTTTATTGGATTATTTCAAGACAGATAGTATTGAAGTCATAAAAGTCTTATGCAATAGAGAAATAAATAAGATTCTATATAATGCCAGTGATAAGCGCAACAAATGGAAGGGGCATACAGGCATTTCAAGTGAACAGGTGTGTAAAGATCATGTGCTTGAGCTTGAACAGTATCTGAACCAGCTTCGTAATATTGTTAGAGATGCATTTGAAGAGATGGAGCTTATAAGAGCTATAAGTTGCGTTAACACAAGAAGCGGAGCTGAGAACAGTATAGAAACGCTTGTCGGTTCTAACGCGTTGTTTATGAAAGAGACATATGTAACTGCGACGCCGCTTATTTCAGATGTGTTATATTTAAAGATGAAAGATACGCAGCGTGTTATTGAACTTTTACCGCTTATAGTATTCAAGAGTTCTCCTTCAAGTGAGAAAAATGCTTGCTATTTTTATAGCAGAAATGATGATAATAATACATTATATGTTTCATATCATTATGAGCAGCAACCGGAAGAATCAGAGCCAGGCCATGAAGCTCTAGATGCGCTTACTAGAATAATTCCGGAGAGAACAGGGAAGTAAAAGCATAAGAATTATGAGGTGAAGGCGATGGAGTCGAATTTTGATTATTTAGTTGGAAAAGAAAATTATGACTTTTTTGCAATTCAAGCTGTAGAAGCAGAAAAGGCGATGGAAATATCTCCGAGTAACTGCGCTATTATGGCTCGAAGAGCGCTTGAATTGGCAGTGAAGTTCGTTTACACAAACGATGCTGATTTAATAATGCCATATAATGATCAGGTTTCGGCCTTGATTCACGAAGACACATTTAGAAGAATCATTGATTATAAGCTTTTTGATATGTTGAAGTATGTCATAAGGCTGGGTAATAATGCGGTTCATACCAATAAAAGAATCTCTCGTGATGATGCAGTCTTGGCTTTAAAAGACCTCTTTGAATTCTGTGATTGGATTGATTACTCTTATTCCCATGATTATGAAGAGCATTTTTTTGATGAGTCATTAGTTCCAACCGGAGAGGAAAAGCGTGTAAAGCCTGAAGTTTTAAAAGCTCTTTATGATGATTTGTCATCCAAAGATGAAAAACTCGCAAAGATTATTGCTGAGAATGAAGAACTACGTAAGCAGATGGCATCTGCGCGTCAGCACAATACCAGAACTAGAGAGTTTCATATTGATACGCTTACAGAAGCTGAGACTAGAAAGAAGCTTATTGATATAGATCTCCAGGATGCAGGTTGGATAATTGACAATAATTGTACTGTAGAGGTTCCGGTAACTGGTATGCCTACTTCTACAGGAACTGGATATGTTGATTATGTTTTATGGGGCAAGGACAACCTTCCTCTTGCAGTTGTTGAGGCAAAGAAAGCTTCTGTTGATACAATGGTTGGCAGCCAGCAAGCTAAATTGTACGCTGATTGTCTTCAAAATCAGTATGGAAGACGCCCTTTGATTTTTACTACTAATGGTTTTGAAATTTTCTTCACAAACGACTACATGGGATATCCTCGTCGAGAGGTCGCTGGATTCTTTACTCAGGATGAATTGCAACTTGAGATAGACAGAAGAAAGCAAAGAAAACCTTTAGTTAATATTGAAATCAATGACGATATTACAAACCGCCCTTATCAGAAGGAGGCGGTTACAGCTGTATGTGATTCTATTGAAAAGAAGCATAGAAAGATGTTGCTTGTACAGGCGACAGGATCCGGAAAAACTCGTGTAAGTATCAGTATTGTTGATGTTCTTAGAAGGCATAATCATGTAAAGAATATTCTTTTCTTAGCAGACAGAACAGCACTTGTTAAGCAGGCAAAGAACAACTACACAAATCTGTTGCCGGATTTATCATGCTGTAATTTGTTGGATAACAAAGATGATCCGGAAAGTTGCCGTATGATTTTTTCTACATATCCAACAATGATGAATGCCATTGACGAGAAGAAAACCAAGTTTGGAGAAAAACTCTTTACGCCCGGGCACTTTGATTTAATTATTTGTGATGAAGTTCATCGTTCTATATACAGAAAATATCAGGCTATTTTTGAATACTTTGACGCAATGTTGCTTGGTATGACAGCTACTCCTAAAAACGAAATCGATAAGAATACCTATGGTATTTTTGATTTGGAAAGAGGCGTTCCAACATTTGCGTATGAGCTTGATAAAGCTGTAGATGAAGGTTATTTGGTCAATTATTCTACTTTGGAGTATAAGACCAAAATCATGGAAGATGGAATTCATTATGATGAGTTGTCAGAAGAAGAGAAGGAAGAATTTGATAGAATCTTCAATGATGATGAAAATGTTGGCGAAGATATTTCTAGTGATGCAGTAAATAGCTGGTTATTTAATGCAGATACTATTGATATGGTTCTTAAGGAACTAATGGAAAAGGGGCTTAAGATTGAAGGTGGAGATAAACTAGGAAAGACTATTATATTTGCAAAGAATAGTTTACATGCAAAAGCAATTGTTGACCGCTTTAATAAGCTGTTTCCTGAATTTGGTGGAGAGTTTATTAAGCAGATTGATTATAGTATTAAATATTGTGACACTCTTATAGATGATTTTAGTACCAAAGAGAAGATGCCACAGATAGCAGTATCAGTTGATATGCTTGATACCGGTATTGATATTCCGGAGATTCTGAATTTGGTATTTTTCAAGAAAGTTAAGAGTTATTCTAAGTTCTGGCAGATGATAGGTCGTGGTACAAGATTATGTTCAGACCTTCTGGGAGAAGGTCTGGATAAGACGCATTTTCTTATATTCGATTTCTGCAATAACTTTGAATTCTTCCGTGTAAACAAGAACGGTTCAGAAAGTGGTCTTATGGAAACTCTATCAGAGAAAATCTACAATACAAAGACCTTAATCTGCCGTGAATTACAGTCTCCAAACTATTCAGCGAATGAGAACTATGTAGAGTACAGAGCTGAGCTTGTAGATGAATTACATAATGCGGTACTGGAGCTCAATATAGAGAGCTTTTTGGTAAAACGACACTTGAGATATGTCCAAGCATATAGTGATTTGTTGGCGTGGGAAGATCTTGAAACTTCAGAAGTTGCAGAAATAAAAGAGCATATTGCTCCAATTGTTAAACCAAGTCAAAGTGATGAGCTTGCAAGACGATTTGATCACTTGATGTATAGTATTCAGCTTGGAATGCTGCAGAGTAAGAATGTACAAACTCCTGTAAAGACAGTTATTACTACAGCTCAATTATTGTCAGAAAAGACCAACTCAATTCCACAGGTAAAGGCTCAAAAGGCGGTTATAGACAAAGTTCAGACTCAGGACTTCTGGGATGATGCGACTATCATGGATTTAGAAGGAGTTCGTGAGGCGATGAGAAATCTATTACAGTACTTGGATAAGAAAAAGAAACATATCTACTATACAGATTTTGAAGATACAATCATTGATATGGAAGAGGGAGTTCCGCTTCAGGTGAATGATCAGCTCGCTAATTATCGCAAGAAGGTTGAGTTCTATCTTAAGTCAAATGAGAATACTTTGTCTGTATATAAGCTTCGGAATAATAAGAAACTTAACGAGACTGATATGAAAGAGCTTGAACGAATTTTGTGGACAGAGCTTGGCTCTAAGGAAGACTATATCAAGGAGTATGGAGATACACCAATTGGAAGACTTGTAAGAAAGATTGTTGGTGTTGATAGAGCAGCGGTGAATGAGGCTTTCAGTAAATTCTTGTCTGATGAAAGGCTTAATATCAATCAAATTAGATTTGTGAACCTTATCATTGATTATATAGTTGCTAATGGTAATATTGAAGATAATAGAGTGCTGATGGAGGAGCCTTTTAGATCACTTGGAAGTATGCCAGTATTGTTTAAAGACAATATGAGTACTGCTAGAGATATTCTGGATATGGTTGAGATCATCAAGGAAAACTCAGAAAAAATAGCCTTATAATAAGATGCAGATTAGGGATTGGTTATAGAACCAGTCCCTATATTTTTTTGCATTATAATTCGGAAAAACAATAAATCTGTGGATGTATCATTATCTCATAAAACAAAGAAAAACAGCGCGGTTTGATGAGGAGGTAATGGTATGAACACAACATTTATTTTGTCTTTAATAAAGAAATATGCAAATAGTGCTAAGGAGATTAGTCAGGATGATTTCCTCGAGTTAGTAGAGGGACTTGAGCAGGATGAGATTGAAGCTGTTCTTTCAATTCTTGTAAATAACGGATACAAGGTTGTAGATGAATCTGTTAACCGTACCTTTTTCTATAGCGGGGATGATTTAAAGGGGCTTACGAATGAAGAACTTTGTGTATTGGCTCAGAGCGGCAACAATGCAGCGAAGGATGCACTGGTTATCAATAATGAAAGACTGGTGCATAAGATTGCTACAAGAATCATGAAACAGTATAAGCCTACTAGTTTGGATGAGGAAGATTTATTTGTAGAAGGTTGCATGGGACTTATGACTGCGATTGAAAAATTTGATGTGACGCTTGGATTTAAACTTTCTACATATGCATGCAATTGGATTCATCAGGCAATTACAAGAGCAGTGATGAATGATGGATTTGATGTAAGACTTCCTGTACATATGTTTGAACAGTAAGCGCGAAAAAATTAGGTGGATCGCTACCGCAATTAATTAGGTTCATAATGGATTCGAATAACGTACATTTTACTATGTTTAAAGTCGAATGATGAACATTTCACTACGACTTGGAAGGAGCTGTTATGTCGAATCCAAAGAAACCACAACCTCGCAGAACAGATGAGGAATGGTACAGACTCATTATGGACTGCAGAAAGAGCGGGCTATCCGATTCTCAGTTTTGTCAAGCAAATGGAATTCCTAATTCTTCGTTTTCTACTGCTGTCAAACGTCTACGCAAGAAATCTTTCGCGATTCCTGAAGTCACT